>NZ_JBSFNC010000009.1:0-118424 GCF_053586895.1 Amycolatopsis sp. NPDC003731
TCGCGGAGCCGAAATGAAATCCCTCGTCAAACTCGCCGCGGTCGTGACGCTCGCGCTGGTCACCACCGGCTGCGGCAGCGGCGTGAGCGTCTACGCCCCAATGTGGCGTTGGGTGCGTTGGACGCACCGAACGCCACATTGGGGCGTTAGTCCTCCACGCCGATCGAGAAGGCCGATTCGGTGTCGGCGCGGCTGTAGGAGCGGAACGCGATGTGCGTGACGGTGCTCAGCACGCCGGGCACCTTCCCGATCTTGCCGGGGATCAGGTCGGCCAGCCCTTCGTGCGTGGACACCTGCACGGTGGCGATGAGGTCGACGTCCCCGGCGCACGAGTAGACCTCGCCGACACCCTCGATGTCGGCGATCGCCTGCGCCGCGTCCGGGATCGCGTCCGCCTCTGCCTGGATCAACACGATCGCGGTGATCACCTGGGTCCTCCAAGACTCGTCTGCGGGTGTCGCTCGCGATCCTAGCTACGCCGCGGCGTGGGCCAGCCAGTGCGCGGCGAGTGCTTCATCGCCGGTGACGGTGACGCGGTCCAGGGGCAGGCGGCGGTAGAGCACGAGCAGGAGGTCGGTGACCGGGCCGGTCAGCGTGACGTCCGCGGGTTGGCTGTCCCGGGCCCACCGGACGCCTTCAGGGGTGCGGGTGATCAGCCAGCCGGGGCCGTCGCCGGGGTCGACGTGGAGGGTCTGGCCGGTGCCGCGGAGCTCGGCGAAGGCCGGGTTGAGGCTCGCCGTGACGGGGTCGGACAGCACGTCCAGCCACTCGCTGATCGCGTCGGCGGCGAGGTCCGGGGCCACGGTGAAGCCCTGGCCGGCGGCCAGGGCCGCGTCGGCGTGGTGGACGGTGGTGTCGTGCAGCATCCGGCGCAGCCAGAACCGGGCCGGCTGCGGGCCGAAGAAGGTCCACACCGGAGTGTCCCCGGCGGCCTGGACGGCGTCTTCGAGGTCCTCGGCGCCTTGGTGCAGCCAGGCGGACCACTTGTCCGGGGAGCCGGGGTCGGCGTCGAAGGGGTCGGGAACCGGCGCCGGGCCGTCCCGGACGATGCCGGCGGCCCAGCGGTGGGCCTGGCCGATGTGGCCGACGAGCACCCGCAGCGGCCACTCCGGGCAGGTGGGCACGGTCCGGTCCGGATCGGCGTTCGCGACGGCGTCGGCGAACCCGGCGGTGTGGTGGTGGAGCCCTGCGGCGAGTCTGGCGTTGTCCATGGCCGTACCGTAGGAATTCCACCCGGCTGGAGGTTCGACGGAAGGTGACCGGAGACACACTCGGCATCGGCGAGCTGGCGCACCGGACGGGCGTGCCGGTCCGCACGATCCGGTTCTACTGCGACGAGGGCGTGCTGGAGCCGGTCCGCAGCGCGGGCGGCCACCGCCGGTTCGACAGCGCGGCGATCGACCGGCTGACGCTGGTGCGCCGGCTGCGCGGGCTCGGGCTGGGCCTGCGCCCGATCACGGACGTCCTGGCCGGCCGCAGGTCCCTCGACGAGGCGGTGGCGGCCGAGAGGTCGGCCCTCGACCGCGAGCTGGCCACGCTGAGCTGGCGGCGTTCGGTGCTCCGCGCGGTCGCGGAGGCGGCCCCAGCCGACCGCACGGCCCGGCTGGAGCTCCTGTCGGCGGTCCAGGACGGCTACGCGGCGCGCGAGACGCTGATCCGCCTGTGGCGCCCGATGACAACGGGCCCGATTCCCCCGGCCACGGCCCGGATGTTCTTGGAGATGAGCGCCCCGGAGCCGCCATCGGAGCCCTCGACGGCCCAGGTGGTGGCGTACGCCTCGCTGGTGGTGCTGGCGGCGGACGTCCGGTTGGCGTCCTCACTGGCGGAGAGCACGTTGGCGGGCCACGACCGGATCGCGGACCTGGGGGCGTTGCACGCCGAGGTGGGGGAGGCGTGCGTCGCGGCGAGGGCCTTGTTGGCGGCGGGGGCCGGGCCGGCACCGGGACCGGAGCTGGACCGTTTCGTGGCGGCCCACGCGGCGGCGGTGGGGGAGGCGGACAGCCCGGCATTCCGCCGGTCCCTGAACCACCGCACGGCCCCGGACCGCCACCCGCGCCTGCGCCGGTACTGGCACCTGGCCGGGGAGGTCACGGGCGAGGTCTCGATGGGCCTCGCCCACACATGGCTCCTGGACGCGCTCAACGCCTCAGCCGCCTGACCCACCCGGCCGGCCCCTCGCCTGCGTGTCGACCCTTCAGTCACGCGTGTCGACCTCCCGATCACGTGTGTCGACCCCTCAATCACGTGTCGACCCTTCAATCACGTGTGTCGACCCTTCAATCACGTGTGTCGACCCTTCAATCACGTGTGTCGACCCCTCAATCACGTGTGTCGACCCCGGTCACGCGGGCCGATTCCCGCCCGGCCCGGTCAGTGGATGTGTTCCAGCGAGTGCGCGTCCGCGACCAGATCCAGCCACCCGCGCCACCCCGCGACCGCCGCCGGCTCCGCCCACGGGCGGGTCGTCCGCACCAGCCGGACGCCCGGGCGCGCCAGCCACCGCAGCAGCACGCCCACCTCCTCCGGCGGTGCTCCGTGCAACGGCCCCGGCTCCGGCAGGACCGTCTCCGCCGATGCCACCAGCGCCTCCACCACCGGCATCGGTGGCACGCCGCGCCGCGCCACGCCCGCCGAGGCCAGGCGGCCGTAGCGGATCACCGTCAGCTCCCAGCCTCGGCCGCCGTCCGGGGCCGCCGCGATCAGCTCGCCGATCGAGGCCAGCGATGCCTGCCTGTGTGCCCGGCCGAGCGCGCGGATCAGCCCTGCCAGCTCGTCGCGGTGGCGGGCCGCCTGCTCGTAGTGCTGGCCCGCCGCCAGGCGCTCCACGTGGGCCGCCGCCGTGTGCAGGGGGCCTCCGTCCACGCCCGCGATCAGGCCCGATACCGACTCGACCGCCGGGCCGTACGCCTCCACGCTCTGGCGGCCGGCGCACGGTGCCCCGCAGCGGCCCAGCTCCGCCAGCACGCACGGGGTCCCGTTCGCCGACCGCGGCGAGATCCGCTGCGTGCACGTCCGCAGCCCCGACGCCCCGGCCAGCGTGTCCGCCGTGGTGCGGGCGTCCGCTTGGTTGCGGAACGGGCCCAGTACCCCCGGCCGTGGCAGGCGGACCACCGACAGCCTCGGGAACGCCTCCTCCGTCAAGCCGATCCACCAGCCCTGGTGCCGGTTCTTCGACCGGCGGTTGTACGCGGGCCGGTGCGCCGCGATCAGCCTGAGCTCGCGCACCTCCGCCTCCAGCGCGTGCGCGCACACCACGTGGTCGACGCGCTCGGCCAGCGCGACCATCTCCCGGATCCGGCTGCGGTTCTCCGAGCCCGTGAAGTACGACCGCACCCGCCGCCGCAGGTCCTTCGCCGTGCCGACGTACAGGACCTCCTCCTTCGGCCCCTTGAACAGGTAGACGCCCGGGGCCGACGGCAGGTCCGCCGCCAGGTGCCGCTTCGCCCGCTGGGCGACGGTCACCTCCGGCAGGTACCCCATCAGCTCCTCGAGCGAGTGGACGCCCAGGTTGCCGACCCGTTCCAGCAGCCCGTGCAGGACGTCGACCGTCGCCCGCGCGTCGTCCAGCGCGCGGTGGGTCGGGCGGGTCCTCGCCCCGAACAGCAGCGCCAGCGCCGTCAGGTTGTACCGCCCGACCTCGTCCCGCGGCACCACCCGCCGGGCCAGCCGGACCGTGCACACCACCGTCAGCTTCGGCCACACGTACCCGTGCCCCTCGCACGCCGCCCGCATGTGGGACGTGTCGAAGCCGGAGTTGTGCGCCACCAGCACCGCGCCCCCGATGAACTCCAGGAACGCCGGCAGCACCTCCTCGATCGGCGGCGCGTCGTAGACCATGGCCTGCGTGATCCCGGTCAGTGAGACGATCTGGGGCGGGATCGGTGTGCCCGGGTTCACCAGCGTGGCGAATTCGCCCAGCACCTCACCCCCGCGCACCTTCACCGCGCCGATCTCGGTGATCCCCGACGGCCCCGGCGGCGCCCCCGTCGTTTCGAGGTCGAAGACGACGAAGGTGGTGTCCCGCAAGGGAGTTCCGAGCTCGTCGAACGCGAGCTGAGCCTGGACCGAACGCATAGGCCGGACTTTAAGGGCGACCACCGACAGTTTCCGCGCGCCGCCGGTCCGTGTGGTGCGCGGCGCGGGATGCGGAGGCGGGGCCTACCCTGGACCAATGCACCCGCAGCCGCTCGTGCCGGAGCCGCCCGGGGACCCCGTCGGTCCCTCGGGTGTCGCGTCGCGCCCCGAGGCGGCCGAAGAGCCCGCTGACCAGGCCGGACACCCCGATCCCGCGACCTGGCCGGCGCTGCCCGAACCGGTGCGCGACCGCATCGCCGAGCTCGCCGCGGCCGCCGTCGCCAAGCTGCCCGCCACCGACGTGCCCCGCCAGCTGCGGCCGGTCGCGAAGTTCGCGCCGGCCAAGCGCGCCAAGCTCGGCGGCGCCGCCCTGCTCGCGGCCCTCGCCGACTCGTCCCAGTTCCGGACCGCCGTCATCGAGTGGCTGCGCGAGCACCGCACCGACGCGCTCGACCCGAACGCCGCCGAGTCCGTCGCCGCCGCGGCCGCGGCCGTCCTGCTCGGCGAGTCCGGGGCGACCGGGCGCGTCCGGCTGGTCGCCCGGAACGCCGAGGAAAACGCCCTGCGCGCCGAACGCGACGCCGCGCTCGCCCGCAGCCAGCGGCTGGAGGCCGAGCTCGCCCAGGTCCGCGCCGAGCTCGCCGAAGCGAAACAAGCCGCCGAAAACGCCCGCGGCGAGCGCGAAGGCGAAGTCGAGAAGCTCCTGAAGCGCCTTCGCGAGCAAGGCGTCCAGCTGCGCCAGGCCAGGGACGCGGCCGAAGCGGCGTCCGCGGACGCCGAG
This sequence comes from Amycolatopsis sp. NPDC003731, assembly GCF_053586895.1. NCBI lineage: Bacteria > Bacillati > Actinomycetota > Actinomycetes > Pseudonocardiales > Pseudonocardiaceae > Amycolatopsis > Amycolatopsis sp. NPDC003731. Next base: position 4,856 of record NZ_JBSFNC010000009.1, read on the forward strand.
CGCGGTTCCGCCGCCCGCAACGACGAGATCGCCGCCCTCACCACGCAGCTCGAGCGCGAACGCCAGCGGGTCGCCGGGGAACGCGCCCGTGCCGAACGCGCGGTCGCCGACGCCGAGATCGCCCGCCAGTCCGCGCGCGAAGCCCGGCAGGCCGACGAGGTGCGGCTCGCGCTGCTCATCGACACCATCGACGGTGCCGTCACCGGCCTCCGCCGCGAGCTCGCCCTCGGCGCGCGCGGCGCCCGCCCGGCGGACATGGTCCGCGGCGCCAGCACCGGCACCGGCCAGGGCGGCAAGATCGCCGACGTGTCCACCCTGGACCGCTACCTCGCGCTGCCCAACGTGCACCTGATCGTCGACGGCTACAACGTCACCAAGACCGGCTACCCGGAACTCGCCCTCGCCGACCAGCGCGACCGGCTGATCCACCAGCTGTCCGCGCTGGCCGCGCGCACGTCCGCCGAGGTCACCGTGGTGTTCGACGGCGCCGGCGTGCTGTCGGTCCCCGCCTCGGTGCCCCGCGGGGTGCGGGTGCTGTTCTCCGACCGCGGGGTGCTGGCCGACGACGTCATCCGCAACCTCGTCGCGGCCGAGCCCGCGGGGCGGCCGATGGTCGTCGCGACGTCCGACCGGGCGGTCGCCGACTCCGTGCGGGGTCGCGGCGCCCATCCGACGCCGTCATCGGTGCTGGTCAGCCGCCTGTCGAGGGTTTGACCACACCCTGGGGGTTCCGGGTGGCGAAGCCCCCGGCCCGGGGCGAAGCCCCGGCACGACACAGAAATTGTCGGTGGTGGCGCCTACCGTCGTCCTCAGTCAGTTCCGACGTGAGGAGGACCACATGAGCGACCAGCCGGAGCTGTCCGAAGTGGACGTCTCGCACATCGCCGTTTCGGACATCGAGAACCTGGTGGTCGACTGCGACCGCTGCGTGGTGCGCGGCATCTCGTGCCACGACTGCGTCGTGAGCGTGCTGCTCGGCGCGCCACCCGCGGTGGAGTGGGACGCCGACGAGCGGCGCGCGATCGACGCCCTGGCCGAGGCCGGGATGGTGCCACACCTGCGGCTGGTGGAGGAACCGATCCGGCGCACCGCCTGATTTCCACCGTTTCGTGACGGCGCGCCGAATGGTCGATTGAATCGGTGAACGGTCGGTAGTCGGAAAGCCCTCCGCAGAAACCCCAGCGTGTAACGCCCATCACATGTTTCCTCCCGCCCTGGTCCGATGGTGTTCAGCGGCGTCACGCACAGTTTTTGGCGGAGAGGTGGTGGACGTGGTGGCGGTCTTTTCGTAACCTGTCCGAGATCTCGTGGCCCCCGGCCGTCTGTGGAGGCGGCGACACGGGATCGCCGCCGGACGCAGCTTTGTCGGGAAGCTGGGAACCGGAACCACCACCGCGTGCTTCACCTGTTGCGGCTCGTGCATGGCAAAAGCGCACGGCCCGGGTGCGTGGTGGGTGGGACAGCGGTGAAGAGGAACACCCCGACCTCTTCGTGCCCCGGTCCCCGTCGGCGGCCGAGACCAAAGGAGACCCGCGCGACCGTGCAGTCGCATTCCCTCAGGCGCGTGGTTTCAGGTGCGCTCGCCGCGGCCTCGGTGATCACCCTCGTCACCGTGGCCCAGCCGACGGCCACCGCCGCCCCCGTCCCCGTTCTCCAGACCCCGCCCACCGGCTCCGACGCGCTCGCGCAGTACCGCGACCTCGCGGCCCAGGCCGAGAAGCTCAACGAAGACCTGCTGTCCGCCCAGGACGACCTGAAGAAGAAGCAGGGCGAGCTCGACAAGGCCACCGGCGACGTCAACGCGGCCAAGGAACAGGCCACCAAGGCGTCCGAGAGCCAGAAGAAGTACCAGACCGAGGTCGACAAGTTCGCCGGTGCGTCGTTCACCAGCGGTGTCCAGCTGAACAAGCTGTCGGCGCTGCTGGCGGGCACGTCCACGCAGGACTTCCTGGACCGCTCCTCGGCGCTCGAGGTCATCGCGACCGGCAAGAACGCCGCGATGGGCAACCTCACCGGCGCCGTCCAGCAGGCCACCGACGCGGCCGCCAAGGCGAGCGACGCCGCCAAGCGCGCGCAGGACGCGCGGGACGCCGCGGCCAAGCTGACCGAGGACATCAAGGCCAAGCAGAAGACGCTGAACGACCAGATCGATCAGCTGAAGGCGGCCAACAAGAACCTCAGCGCCTCGGACAAGGCCGCGCAGAAGGACCGCGGCGGGACGCCGCCCAGCAACATCAAGGCCCCCACCGCCGCCGCGCAGGCGGCCGTGGACGCCGCGCTGAGCAAGCTCGGCAGCGCCTACGTCTACGGCGCCACCGGCCCGACCAACTTCGACTGCTCCGGCCTCACGTCGTGGGCGTACAAGCAGGCCGGGCTGACCATCCCGCGGACCAGCCGCGAGCAGTCGACCTTCGGCACCGCGGTGCCGCGGGACCAGCTCCAGCCGGGCGACCTCGTGTTCTTCTACTCGCCCGTTTCGCACGTCGGCATGTACATCGGCAACAACCAGATGGTGCACGCGCCCGACACCGGTGACGTCGTGAAGATCTCGCCGCTGCAGAGCCAGTACTCGGGAGCGCGCCGCCCGACGGCGTGACCCTCGAAGCAGCACCCCGGAGGGGCGGTACCGCACACGCGGTGCCGCCCCTTCGCCGTTAGCCTCTGGGGCGTGCTCAAGACCCTGCTCGTGACCAACGACTTCCCGCCGCGGCCCGGGGGGATCCAGAACTACCTGAATTCCCTCGCCACCCGGCTGCCGGCGGACGACCTGGTCGTCTACGCGCCGTCGTGGGAGTCGCGCACGGGGTCGCACGAGGAGTTCGACGCCGAAGCGCCGTTCGAGGTCGTCCGGCACCCGACGTCGCTGATGCTGCCGACGCCGGACGTGCTCCGCCGGGCGAAGCAGATCATGCGGGCGCGGGACTGCGAAGCCGTCTGGTTCGGCGCCGCCGCGCCGCTCGCGCTGCTGGGGCACCCGCTGCGCCGGGCCGGAGCGCGCCGCGTCGTCGCGTCGACGCACGGCCACGAGGTCGGCTGGTCCATGCTCCCGGCTTCGCGGCAGGCGCTGCGGCGCATCGGCGACACCGCCGACGTCGTCACCTACGTCAGCCGGTACACCCGCGGCCGCTTCGCCGCGGCGTTCGGCGCGATGGCCGGGCTGGAGCTGCTGCCGTCCGGGGTGGACACCGAGGTGTACCGGCCGGATCCGGCCGGGCGCGCGGAAATCCGGGCCCGGCACGGCCTCGGCGACCGGCCGACCGTCGTCTGCGTGTCGCGGCTGGTCCCGCGCAAGGGCCAGGACCAGCTGATCCGCGCGCTGCCGTCGATCCGCGAGCGCGTCCCGGACGCGGCGCTGCTGATCGTCGGCGGCGGCCCGTACCGCAAGAAGCTCACGGAACTGGTCACCGGGCTGGGCCTGGAGCGCGACGTCGTTCTCACGGGGTCGGTGCCGTGGGCCGAGCTGCCCGCGCACTACGCGGCGGGTGACGTCTTCGCGATGCCGGCGCGCACCCGCGGCAAGGGCCTCGACGTCGAAGGGCTCGGCATCGTCTACCTGGAGGCCTCGGCGACCGGGCTGCCGGTGGTGGCGGGCAACTCCGGCGGGGCGCCCGAGGCGGTGCTCGACGAGGTCACCGGGCACGTCGTGGAGGGCCGGGACGTCGTGCAGCTGAGCGAGACCCTGGCCAGCCTCCTGGCCGACCCGGTGCGGGCGCGCCGGATGGGCCAGGCCGGCCGCGAGTGGGTGACGGCGAACTGGCGCTGGGACGTCATGGCGCGGCGGCTGTCCGGCCTGCTGGACGGCGATCCGGTGGCCGTGGTCCGCTAAGGCGTGTAGAGCGCCGGGTGCCGGGGATCGTCGACGCGCACGACGACGTCGGCGAGCGAACCCGGGTCCACTTCTTCCTCGTAGCGTTCGTAGGCCGGGACGGCCCAGGCGTCCGGCACGCGGCGGCGCAGGGCGGCGGGGGAGAGCCACAGGTGCACGGCCAGGTCGAAGGCCAGCCCGGCGCCGAGCAGCAGTTCGCCGTCGAGGAGCACGACGGCGCCTTCGGGCAGCGGCACCCGTTCGGCGCGGGTCGCGCGGTCGCGTTCGGCGTCCCACAGCGACGGCAGGACCTCGCCGGACCCCTTCAGCGGCTCCAGGACTTCGCGGCGGAGCGCGCCGAGGTCGAGCCAGTCGGTGTAGCGGGCGTCGGGGTTCGTGCGGCCGTGTTCGAAGCGCAGGGACGCGGGCCGCAGGAAGTCGCGCGCCGACACGCGCAGGGTCGCGCGGCCGCGCAGGCGCAGCGGATCGACCAGGGCGTCGGCGAGGTCCGCGGTCCCGGTCGCGCCCGCCGCGCCGTCGACGGCCACCGCGAGCCGCGGCCCGGCGAGCGCGTCGATGCGATCGGTGAGTTCGGCGGCGAGGACGGCGGGGGAGATCGGGCGATAGCGCACGGGTTCCCATCCTCCACCCGGGCCGCCCGCCGGTTTTGTCGTACCCCGGTGCGAGGATGAGGTCATGACTTCTTCAGTGGGGAAGACGGCCGGTGCCGGGTGGAACATCGGCGTTTCGCGCACCCTGCCGTACCCGGCCGGGGCGGTGTGGGACTTCCTGGTCAGCCGGGACGGGGTCGCGATCTGGCTCGGCCCGGGGGTCGAGCTGCCCACGGAAGCGGGCGCGGAGTACGAAACGGCGAACGGCACGGTGGGCGAGATCCGCAGCTTCGTCGACGGCGACCGGGTGCGGCTGACGTGGCGGCCGAGCGACTGGGACCACGACTCGACCGTGCAGGTGCGGCTGAGCGGCTCGGGGGCGAAGACGACGCTGCGATTCCACCAGGAATGGCTTGCGGGCGCGGAAGAGCGCGAGGAACAGCGGGCATACTGGCAGGACGTGACCGAGCGCGTCGTGACGGCACTCGCCGAACGCTGACGCCGTGGAGCATGGGGGCTGACATGACGAGCGACGAGATCCTCGAGGTGCCGCAGGACTTCGCCCAGGACGCGCACGTGTTCTCGGAGCTGCTGCGCGGGGGCGGCCCGGTGCGCCACGTGCGGCTGCCACCGCGGGGGCTGCCGTGCTACCTGGTCACCGGGTTCGCGGAGGCGCGGGCGCTGCTGGCCGATCCACGGCTGCAGAAGAACAGCCAGGGCATCCGCCGGGTGTCCGAAGCCAAGCTGCCGCCGGAGGCCCTGCTGAACGGGCTGGGGCAGGACCTGAACTGGCACATGCTGAACTCGGACCCGCCGGACCACACCCGGCTGAGGAAGCTGGTGAACAAGGCGTTCACCGCGCGCACGGTGGCCCGGCTGCGGCCGCGGGTGGAGGAGATCACCGCGGAGCTGCTCGACGCGCTGGCCGGGCAGGAGCGGGCGGACCTGGTGGCGTCGTTCGCCGCGCCGCTGCCGATCACGGTGATCTGCGAGCTGCTGGGCGTGCGCGAGGAGGACCGCTCGGAGTTTTCGGGCTGGTCCAAGACCCTGCTGGGCGCGGCGGTGCACCCGCAACAGGTCCAGGCCGCGGCGGCGAGCATGTTCGGGTACTTGACGGACCTGATCGCCCAGAAGCGCGCCGAGCCGGCCGAGGACCTGCTGTCGGACCTGGTCCACGCCAGCGACGACGGCGATTCGCTGTCCGAGCCCGAGCTGGTGTCGATGGCCTTCCTGCTGCTGGTGGCGGGCCACGAGACAACGGTCAACCTGATCGCGAACGGCGTGCTGGCGTTGCTGCGCGAGCCGGAGCAGCTGGCCCGCCTGCGCGCGGAGCCGGAGCTGCTGCCGGGAGCGGTGGAGGAGTTCCTGCGCTTCGACGGCCCGATCCACCTGGCCACGCTGAGGTTCACGGCGGAGCCGGTGGAGGTGGCCGGGGTGACGATCCCGGAGGGCGAGTTCGTGCTGGTGTCCTTGCTGGGCGCGAACCGCGACGCGGAGCGGTACCCGGAGCCGGACAAGCTGGACATCACCCGAGCGGCGGGCGGCCACTTGGCGTTCGGCCACGGAATTCACTACTGCGTCGGGGCACCGCTGGCCCGCTTGGAGGCCGAGATCGCGTTGGGTGGCTTGCTGGACAGGTTCCCGAACATCGCCCTGGACGCCAAGCCGGACGAGCTGCTGTACCGCACCAGCTCACTGGTCCACGGACTGGAGACCCTGCCGGTCCGCCTGTGAGGAGGCCCGGGCCCCGGAATCCCGGCCGTAGTCACGATCGAGCTTCGGGGTGGTGGGCACAACAACCGCCACCGAGGCGCCGAGATCCGGCCGGACCAGTGTCGTAGGGTCGCCGAATGGACTCCGCCGACCTGCTCGCCCTGGACGCCCAGCACGTCTGGCACCCGTACGCGCCGATGCCGGCCAAGGTGCCGTCGCTGCTGGTCACCGAAGCGAGCGGCGTCCGGCTCACCCTCGCCGACGGCCGCGAGCTGGTCGACGGCATGTCCTCGTGGTGGTCGGCCGTCCACGGCTACCGGCACCCCGTGCTGGACGCCGCCCTCGCCGCCCAGGCCGGGCGGATGAGCCACGTCATGTTCGGCGGCCTCACCCACGAACCCGCCATCACCCTCGCCAAGACCCTCGCCGACCTCAGCCCCGACGGGCTCGAGCACGTCTTCCTCTGCGACTCCGGTTCCGTCTCCGTCGAAGTCGCCGTCAAGATGTGCCTGCAGTACCAGCGCTCCCGCGGCCGCACCGGGAAGCACAAGCTGCTCACCTGGCGCGGCGGCTACCACGGCGACACCTTCACGCCGATGAGCGTCTGCGACCCCGAAGGCGGCATGCACTCGCTCTGGCGCGGCGTCCTGCCCGAACAGATCTTCGTGCCCGCGCCACCGTCCGGTTTCGACACCCCGCCCGATCCGTCCTATGTGGACGTCCTGGCCGCCGCGATCGAGCGGTACCAAGGCGAACTCGCCGCGGTGATCGTCGAACCCGTCGTGCAGGGGGCCGGCGGGATGCGGTTCCACCACCCCGCCTACCTGCGCGCCCTCCGGGAAATCACCGAAGCGCACGACGTCCTTCTCATCTTCGACGAGATCGCGACCGGCTTCGGCCGCACCGGTGCGCTGTTCGCCGCCGAGCACGCCGGTGTCACGCCCGACGTCATGTGCGTCGGCAAGGCGCTCACCGGTGGCTACCTGAGCATGGCCGCCGCCCTGTGCACCCCGGAAGTCGCCGCCGGGATCGCGCAAGGCGAACTGCCCGTCCTCGCGCACGGGCCCACCTTCATGGGCAACCCGCTCGCGTCCGCCGTCGCCAACGCCTCCCTCGGCCTGCTCGCCGACGGCCGCTGGCGCAGCGACGTCACCCGGATCGAGAAGGCCCTGCTCGACGGCCTCGCCCCGGCGCGCGACCTGCCCGCCGTCACCGACGTGCGGGTGCTGGGCGGGATCGGGGTGCTGCAGCTCGACCACCCCGTCGACATGGCCGTCGCCACCGACGTCGTCACCGCGAACGGGGCTTGGCTGCGGCCGTTCCGGGACCTCGTCTACGCCATGCCGCCCTACGTTTCGACTGACGACGACCTCGCCGTGATCACCCGGGCGATGCTCGCGGTCGCCGAAAAGGCCTGAATTCAGCACATCGGGTGTGACCACCGGCACACCGAGACCCGAAGGTCCCTCATCGTCGCGCTGCGTGGCAGACCAAGATCGAAACCACGCGAACGGTCGAGACGGTAAGTGTGAAACAGCCGCCGAACCCGGTCCGTCCTGTGCCCGGACGAACGCGAGAAATGCTTGCGTAGCGGACTTTTCGCGCGGTTTCGGCGATCCTGCCCCCATGATCGAGATCGTTCGTGGCGAACACGACACCGGACCCCCGAAGCCTTCCGCCCACCTGGAGAACCTCAGGCACGACGTCCTCGCGTCGATCGTCGTCTTCCTCGTCGCCGTCCCCCTGTCCCTCGGCGTGGCCTTCGCCGCCGGGGCGCCGCTGCTCTCCGGCCTGATCTCCGCCGTCGTCGGCGGGCTGGTCGCGAGCCTCTTCGGCGGATCGCCGCTGCAGGTCAGCGGCCCCTCCGCCGCCCTCACCGTGGTGCTGGCCGACACGATCGCCACCCACGGCTGGCCCGTCACCTGCGCGATCACCGTCGCCGCGGGCCTGCTCCAGATCCTCTTCGGCCTCACCCGGGCCGCCCGCGCCGCGCTCGCCGTCTCGCCGGCGATCGTGCACGGCCTGCTCGCCGGCATCGGCGTCACGCTGGTCCTCGGCCAGCTGCACGTCGTCCTCGGCGGCTCGGCACAGGGTTCCGCGCTCGCCAACGTCCTGGCGCTGCCGGGACAGGTCGCCGCGCACCACGACCAGGCCGTGCTGATCGGCGTCGTCACCCTCGGCGTCCTGCTGGCCTGGCCGCGGCTGCCGAAGGCCGTCCGCCGCGTGCCCGCGCCGCTGGCCGCCGTCACGCTGGCCACCGGCCTGTCCGTCTTGACCGGGATGACCCTGCCGCGCGTCGACCTCCCGGCCGGGCTGCCCGCGCTGCACGTCGTGCCGCGGCTGCCGGACGGCGGCTGGGGCGGCTTCGCCGTCGCCGCGGTCACCATCGCGCTCATCGCCGGCCTGGAGAGCCTGCTGTCCGCCGTCTCGGTGGACAAGCTCCGCGGCGGCCCGCGCACCGACCTCGACCGCGAACTCGTGGGGCAGGGCGCGGCGAACGTCGCCGCCGGCGCGCTCGGCGGGTTCCCCGTCACCGGCGTCATCGTGCGCAGCATGACCAACTACGAGGCCGGCGCGCGCACCCGGGCGTCGTCGATCCTGCACTGCGTCTGGATCCTCGCCGCCTGCCTCCTGCTCACCGGCGTGCTGCGGCTGATCCCCCTCGCCGCGCTGGCCGCGCTGCTGGTCTACGTCGGCTTGAAACTCGTGAACCTCAACGGGCTCAAGGAGGTCCGCCGCCACGGCGACCTGCCGGTGTACGTCGTGACGCTGGCCGGTGCGGTGGCCGTCAACCTGCTCACCGGGGTCGCGGCGGGGATCCTGCTCGCGCTCGCGATGATGCTGCGGCGGATGATCTTCTCCGGCATCCACGTCGAAACCGACGGCGAGCGCCACCGCGTCGTCATCGAAGGGGCGCTGACCTTCCTGTCCGTGCCCCGGCTGACCCGCGTGCTCGCCGAGCTGCCCCCGCACGCCGACGTCACCCTCGAACTGCTCGTCGACTACCTCGACCACGCCGCGTTCGACTGCCTGCGCGGCTGGCAGCAGGCCCACCCGGGGCGGGTCACCGTCGACGAGATCGGGCACCCGTGGTTCGAGCGCGGCCGCGCGGGGGAGCCGACCGTGCGCCGCAGCGTCGCCGCGCGGGTCGTGCCGCGGTGGCTGGCGCCGTGGTCGCAGTGGCAGGCCGAGCACGTGGTGCTGCCCGCCCAGCGCACGGCCAGCTCCCTGCTGTGCCGCGGCGCCTCGGAGTTCCAGCGCCGCACCGCGCCCCTGCTGCGCGAGACGTGGGACGGCCTGGCGCACGGCCAGCAGCCGCACACGCTGTTCATCACCTGCGGCGACGCGCGGATCGTGCCCAACCTGATCACCACCAGCGGGCCGGGCGACCTGTTCACCGTGCGGAACATCGGCAACCTGGTGCCGCCGGCCGACGGCACCGACTCGTCGGTCGGCGCGGCGATCGAGTACGCCGTCGGCGTCCTGGAGGTCGCCGAGATCGTGGTCTGCGGGCATTCCTCCTGCGGCGCGATGAAGGCGCTGCTCGGCCGGGCCCCGGACGGCCTCGACCAGCTCGGCAGCTGGCTGCGCCACGGTCAGGCGACGCTCCGGCGCCGCAGCCGCGAGGCACCGCTCCTGCTCGGCGGCGAACGGCCGGCGGCCGAGGCCGACCAGCTGGCGCTGCAGAACGTCGTGCAGCAGCTGGAAACCCTGCGTGGCTACCCGGTGGTCGCGGCCGCCCTGGAGCGCGGCGCGCTGCGGCTGACCGGGATGTACTTCGACGTCGGCGCCGCGCAAGTGTCCCTTTTGGACGATGCCGCCCGCGGGTTCGTCCCGGCGGGGGCACTGGAGCACTGACCGCGAAGGCCGCTTCCGGGCACCCCGTGCTCCGGAGGCGGCCTTCGCCGTGCCCGCTCTCGGGTCGACGTGAAACCGTTGTGTGGTACGGGATTCAACTGTCGCCCGACAGGTTGATCTTGTTACGGCCGCGTTAACGAAATGTCCGATTTGTGACAAAAGGGTGAAATATCGCCAATCCTTCACTCGATCGGGTGGTGCATAGCGGACATTTCACTCGATTTCCGGTTGCATGGCGATCATGAGACCCCTCGCCGTGCTCCGACACGACCTGCCGGCCTCACTGGTCGTCTTCCTCGTAGCTGTTCCCCTGTCCCTCGGCATCGCCCTCGCTTCCGGCGCCCCGGTCGCGGCCGGGCTGGTCGCCGCCGTCGTCGGTGGCATCGTCGCCGGCGCGCTCGGCGGCTCGGCCCTGCAGGTGAGCGGGCCTGCTGCCGGCCTGACCGTGGTCATGGCCGAAACCATCCAGACCTTCGGGTGGGTCGTCACCTGCGCGATCACCGTCGCCGCCGGCGCGTGCCAGATCCTGCTGGGGCTGAGCCGCATCGCGCGTGCGGCGCTGGCCATCTCGCCGGCGATCGTGCACGGCATGCTGGCCGGCATCGGCGTCACGATCGTGCTCGGCCAGCTGCACGTCATCCTCGGCGGCAAGGCCCAGAGCTCCGCGATCGAGAACATCGCCGAGCTGCCCGCCCAGATCGTCGCCCACCACGACTCGGCCACCATCGTCGGCCTGATCACCATCGGGCTGCTGCTGATCTGGCCGAAGCTGCCGGAAGCCGTCCGCAAGGTGCCGGGCCCGCTCGCCGCGATCGCGGTGGCCACCGTGGTGTCCGTCGGGTTCGGGATGACGCTCCCGCGCGTCGAACTGCCCGGTGACCTGCTGAACATCCACCTCGTCCCGCAGCTGCCGGACGGCGGCTGGGGCGGGTTCGCTCTCGCCGTCGTCACGATCGCGCTGATCGCCAGCGTGGAGAGCCTGCTCTCGGCGGTCGCGGTCGACAAGATGCACACCGGGCCGCGCGCCAACCTCGACCGCGAGCTGGTCGGGCAGGGCACGGCCAACATGATCTCCGGAGCGCTGGGCGGCCTGCCCGTCACCGGCGTCATCGTCCGCAGCTCCACCAACGTCACCGCCGGGGCGAAGTCCCGGGCGTCGGCGGTGCTGCACGGCGTCTGGGTGCTGCTGTTCGTCGTCCTGCTCGCCGGGCTGATCCAGAGCATCCCGCTGGCCGCCTTGGCCGGGCTGCTGGTGCACGTCGGCGCGAAGCTGGTCAACCCCGGGCACATGAAAACCGTGCTCGCCCACGGTGATCTGCCCGTCTACCTGCTCACCCTCGGCGGGGTCGTGGTGTTCGACCTGCTGACCGGCGTGCTGGCGGGCATCGGGCTGGCGCTGGTGCTGATGCTGCGCCGCACGGTGTGGTCGGGCATTCACGTCGAGCGCGAAGGCGACGACTGGCGCGTCGTCGTCGAAGGCGTCCTGACGTTCCTGTCGGTGCCGCGGCTGTCGAAGGTGCTCGGGACCGTCCCGGCCGGGGTCATCGTCCGGCTGGAGCTGGTCGTCGACTACCTGGACCACGCGGCGTTCGAAAGCCTGCACACCTGGCAGACGGCGCACGAGCGCGCCGGCGGCACGGTGGAGGTCGACGAGGTCGGCCACCCGTGGTTCGGCGAAGGCAAGGCGGGCCGCCCGACGCGGTCCCGGATCGCCGCGAGCCGGGCGGTGCCGCGCTGGCTGGCACCGTGGTCGGAGTGGCAGGCGGCGGAAGGGGTCGAGATCCCGGCCCAGCAGACCCGCCGCGGCGCCACGGAGTTCCACCGCCGCGCGGCCCCGCTGCTGCGCGACACGCTGTCGGGCCTGGCCGACGGCCAGCGGCCGCGCACGCTGTTCATCACCTGCGGCGACTCGCGGATCGTGCCGAACCTGATCACGACGAGCGGGCCGGGCGACCTGTTCACCATCCGCAACATCGGCAACCTGGTCCCGCCCGGGCAGGCCGACGCGTCGATGAACGCGTCGATCGAGTACGCGGTGGGCGTCCTCGGGGTGGCGGAGATCGTCGTCTGCGGCCATTCCTCCTGCGGTGCGATGGCGGCGCTGGCCGACGGTCCGCCGCCGGGGCCGCTGTCGGCCTGGCTGCGCCACGCGGAGCCGAGCGCGCACCGGCTGGGCTCGGCCACGCTGGACGGCGGGGTCCCGGACCGCGAGGGTGACCGCCTGGCGCTGCACAACGTGCTCCAGCAGCTGGAACACCTGCGTGAGTACCCGTCCGTGGCGGCGGCGGAGTCGGCCGGGAAGCTGCAGCTGACCGGCATGTACTTCCACGTCGGCGACGCCCAGGTGTACCTGTTCGACGCGGCCGGGCGGACGTTCCGCCCGGCCGGGGCCCCGGTGGCGGTGCCGGGCGCCTGACCGCCGTTGCCCGAGTCCGAGCCGGGTCCGCAGCGCGCGGGCCCGGCTCGCGGCGACCCGCTGACCACGGCCCGCGTGCGCGACCGGGCACGAAGTCACTATGTTGATGGTCCGTGACCATGCTGGTGATGACGGGGACCGGGACCGGGGTCGGCAAGACGATCACCACGGCGGCGATCGCGGCCCTGGCGGCGGCCGGGGGACAGCGGGTGGCCGTGCTGAAGCCGGCCCAGACCGGGGTGCGGCCCGACGAGCCCGGAGACCTCCAGGACGTCCGGCGCCTCGCCGGGCCGGACGTCACCACGCGCGAGCTGCGCCGCTACCCGGATCCGCTCTCCCCGGAGGCCGCCGCCCGGCGCAGCGGCCTGCCCACGCTCGACCCCGGTGAGATCGCCCAGGCCGCGTCCGACCTCGACACCGCGCACGACCTCACCCTCATCGAGGGCGCCGGCGGACTGCTGGTGCGCTTCGACGGCACCGGCGCGAGCCTCGCCGACGTCGCCTGGTCGCTCGGCTCGCTGGTGATCATCGTGGCCGAAGCCGGCCTCGGGACCCTGAACGCCACCGCGCTCACCGCCGAGGTGGCCACCAAGCGCGGGCTGACCGTCGCCGGCGTCATCATCGGCGCCTGGCCGGCCGAACCGGACCTGGCGGCGCTGTCCAACCTCGAAGACCTGCCGGTCGCGGCGGGGGCGCCGCTGCTCGGCGTGCTGCCCGCCGGCATCGGCCAGGCGTCCCGCGAGGACTTCCTGGCCGCGGCACGGGCCGGCCTGTCGCCGTGGTTCGGCGGCGAATTCGACCCGGAGCTCTTCGCGGGCTGCGCTTCGGCCGGGAAGTGACCTGCATCGCTGTCCCCTCGCGGCCCCTTCGTGCACGATGAGGGACGCTTTCCCGCACCACCTCGATCAAGGAGCCGCCGTGACCGCAGTCCCGGACACCGATGTCCTCGCCCTCGCGCGGGAGCAGGTCCTCGAAAACGGCGTCGGCCTCGGCGAACAGCAGGTCCTGGACGTGCTCCGGCTGCCTGACGAGCGGCTGCCCGACCTCCTCGCCCTCGCACACGAGGTGCGGATGCGCTGGTGCGGGCCGGAGGTCGAGGTCGAGGGCATCATCAGCCTGAAGACCGGCGGCTGCCCCGAGGACTGCCACTTCTGCTCCCAGTCCGGCCGCTTCCCGACGCCGGTGCGCTCGGCGTGGCTCGACATCCCCAACCTGGTCAAGGCCGCCCGGCAGACCGCCGAGACCGGCGCGACGGAGTTCTGCATCGTCGCCGCCGTCCGCGGCCCGGACAAGCGGCTGCTCTCGCAGGTCCGCGAAGGCGTCCGCGCCATCCGCGAAGACGGCAACGACATCCAGATCGCCTGCTCGCTGGGCATGCTGACGCAGGAGCAGGTCGACGAGCTCGTCGACATGGGCGTCCACCGCTACAACCACAACCTCGAGACGGCGCGCTCGCACTTCCCCTCGGTGGTCACGACGCACACCTGGGAAGAGCGCTGGGACACCCTGCGGATGGTCGCCGAGGCGGGCATGGAGGTCTGCTGCGGCGGCATCATCGGCATGGGGGAGACGGTCGAGCAGCGCGCGGAGTTCGCCGTGCAGCTGGCCGAGCTGAACCCGCACGAAGTGCCGATGAACTTCCTCATCCCGCAGCCGGGAACCCCGTACGAGCACTATGAAATCGTCGAGGGCCGCGACGCGCTCCGGACGGTGGCGGCGTTCCGCCTCGCGATGCCGCGCACGATGCTCCGCTTCGCCGGCGGCCGCGAGCTGACGCTCGGTGACCTGGGCGCGGAGCAGGGCATGCTGGGCGGGATCAACGCGATCATCGTCGGCAACTACTTGACCAACCTGGGCCGGCCGGCTTCGGCGGACCTGGAGATGCTGGACGAGCTCAAGATGCCGATCAAGGCCCTCAGTGACAGCCTCTGACGCACTGTTTTGTGTCCACTGTGGACAGGAGTCGCCGGGTGGGGCGGACCACCCGGCGTGCCACAACCCGCGGACGGCGCTGGAGCCACCGCGGTACTGCACGTTCTGCGCGCGCCGGCTGGTGGTCCAGGTGAGCCCGCTCGGCTGGACGGCCCGCTGCAGCCGCCACGGCGAGACAGCGAGCGGCTGACGCGGCCCGGGGGACGAACCGGTTCGTTCATTGCTTGCTCGGGTGGGCTGCAGGTAACTAACCAGGTCGTTCATTGCCCCCGCAGCGGGCGACATGCGTAACTAACCGGTTCGTTCATTGCCTTCGGGGGTGCGGCCTGCGTAACTAACCAGATCGTTCATTGTGCCCGGGCGGCGCACGGTGACGAACCAGGTCGTTCACGGCTCCACGGCCGTCGGGGGTAACTAACCAGATCGTTCACAACACCGCCCCGACACGGGCGAGCGGCTCACGGCGCTCACGCATCGACCGGTTACGCTCGGTGGCACTGTCGCAGGAAGGAGTCCGGGTGAGTGAGTCGTCGGGGCCCGCGCACCGGCCGTCGGCCGTGCCCGGCCCGTGGTCGGTGCCCGTGCTGTTCCGGGAGCGGCGGCCCCGGGTCGTGGTCAAGGCGGACCTGCTGCCCGCACTTAGCGTCCTGCTCGCGCTGACCGTGTTCAGCTTCCCGATCGGCTTCCTGTGGTCCCGGCTCGCGCCGCCCGAACGTGTCCGGATCATCTCGGCCGACGGCGCCCAGGGCGCGCTCGAACTCGAGAGCTGGCACCGCTTCGACGACCTGGCGATCTTCGGGTTCCTCACGCTCGGCTTCGGGATCGTCGCCGGCGTCGTCGTCTGGCTGCTGCGCGAGCGGCGCGGGCCGGTGGTGTTCCTCGCCGCGGTGCTCGGCGTCGCGGTCACGAGCGCGCTGGCGATGTGGATCGGCCTCCGGATGGCCAACGGCCACTACACGATCACCACCCCGCCCGCGCTGGGCGCGGTGATCGAGCTGGCGCCGCGCCTCGAGTCGTGGTGGGTGCTGCTGACCGGCCCGCTCGGCGTGTCGATCGCCTACACCCTGCTCGCCACCTGGAACGGGCGCGACGACCTGGGTCGCCGCCTCGGCTGACCGGGTTCCCCTAAGGTGGTGTCCGTCACCTACAGGGGGGAACCAACAGTGACCGAGGACATCGAGGTTTCGCGGCACAACGCCGTCCGTTTTCCCGGCATCAGCCCGCGCGCGTACGAGCACCCGGTGGACCGCGGCGCGCTCGCCACGTTGCGTGCGGTGCCGGGCTTCGCCCAGGTCGTCAAGGCGGTTTCGGGCTTCTACAACGAGCGCGGCGAGCGGCTGATGGCGCTGGCGTCGTCGATCCGCGTCGGGCCGAAGCAGTACCCGGAGCTCGACCGGCTGCGCCACGAGTGCGCCGAGACGCTGGACCTGCCCGCGGTGCCGAACCTGTTCGTCTTCCAGGATCCGCGGATCCGCGCGGAGACGGTCGGCATGGACGAGCCGTTCCTCCGCGTCAGCACCGGGCTCGTCGAGCTGATGAACCAGGAGTCGCTGCGGTTCGTGATCGGCCACGAGATGGGGCACGTGCTGTCCGGGCACGCGGTCTACCGCACGATCATGGTGCGCCTGATCGGGCTGCAGCTGGCGATGTCGTGGACGCCGGTCAGCGCGATCGGCATCCGCGCGATCATCGCGGCGCTGCGCGAGTGGTTCCGCAAGGCGGAGCTGTCGTGCGACCGGGCGGGGTTGCTGTGCAGCCAGAACCCGACGGCGGCGCTGCGCGCCCAGATCCAGGTGGCGGGCGGCATCGACCCGGCCCGCATCGACGTCCCGTCGTTCCTGCAGCAGGCGGCGGAGTACGAGTCGGTCGAGGACATCCGCGACAGTTTCCTCAAGCTCAAGTCGGTCGAGACGGAGTCGCACCCGTTCGCGGTGGTCCGCGCGGCGCAGCTGCAGAAGTGGGCGGCCTCGGAGGACTACCGGGCAATCCTGGCGGGCGACTACGCACGCCGCGACGCCGACACCCCGTCATCGGACTGGAAGGACGACTTGAAGTCGGCGGCCCAGTCGTACAAGGAATCGTGGAACTCGTCGACGGACCCCCTGACGAAGGTGTTCAGCGACGTCGGCGAAGCGGTTTCGGGCGCGGCGGGCAAGGTGTGGAACAAGTTCGGCAACGGCTCCGGCTCCTGACCACCGCTTCCGGCACGGTTGTCCTCAACTCCGCTCGCGTGTGGACAACTGCGCCGGTCTGCCGCAATTCCGCCGGTTTCGTGGGTGGGGGCCGATAGACTGGATCGGGGTCAGCCCCCAGGGACGGGTGGGGCGTGTCAGGCGGGCGCTCTGTCAGATGCCTCATCGGCCTGGAACGCGTGGTGACGTACGGACTTGCACCCCGCCCAGACTTGCCCCGCCGCCCCGATCCGAAGCCAGCACGCGGACGGTGGTGCCGGGTCAAGGCACGCTTTCCCGCCTTGACGCGGTGCTACCGGCCGTGGTGACAATCGTGGCTTCGGGGTGGTGGGCACCGGGGACCGCCCGAGTCGGCTGCACCTCCCGGGCAGGGACCAGTCAACGGACCCATTTCCACCACAGCAGCAGCGGCTGGCTTCGCCGGAGCGGGTGGGGCCCGCCAAGGCCCGCTGGTGCGGGTTGCCGGCGCTCGTCGAAGGTCGCGAATGACTCATTGGGGACCTCGGACGTCTCGAATGAGTCATTCGCGGCATCGCCGGCGCGCCCGCCGCCCGAGAGCAGCCGCACCCTTTCCTGCTGGCTCCGGCGAAGCCGGAGCCAGCAGGACCTCACCGGCCGGAACGGGACGTTGACGCCGGGCTTGCACCCCGCCCAGACTTCCCCCGCCACCCCGATCCGAAGCCAGCACGCGGTACCACCGTCCGTAGTGACAATCCCGGCTTCGGGGTGGCGGGCACCGCGCAGACAGCTACAGCTCCGGGCCGAGACCAGCAAACCGCTTCGACCGCAGCAGCACCGACCGAACTTGCCGAAACCCTGCGCGAAGACCGAACCCGGCTCAGTTCAAACTGGCCGGTCGGCTCAAATCCGTCAGCTCCCCGGGCGGCAGCGGCACCGCGCCCAGCGTGTTCAAGAACCCGGCCTCCCGCGTCAGAAGCCGGCACGCGATCCGCAGCCGGCGCAGCGGGTGGCGTTCCTCCAGCAGCCTCTGGCGGTCCTCCAGCGGCAGCAGGCAGTCCGCCGCCAGCACGTACGCCAGCTCGGCGATCGTCGTGTCGGGTTCCGGGGCGTGCCAGTCGTCGCTGCGCCAGGCCGTTTCGCAATACCTCTGGTGGGCCGCGCGGGCGACCGTCGCCAAGCGGTCCGCCATGTCTCCGGACGGGGCGACCGGGTCGTCGTCGAGCCACTCCACCGAGGCGATCAGGTACGGGGCCGACACGCAGTCCAGCTCGCGCAGGCGGAAGCGGCGCTGGGCCTGCGTCACCACGTCGAACCGGCCGTCCGGGAGGC
Source organism: Amycolatopsis sp. NPDC003731 (assembly GCF_053586895.1). Lineage (NCBI taxonomy): Bacteria > Bacillati > Actinomycetota > Actinomycetes > Pseudonocardiales > Pseudonocardiaceae > Amycolatopsis > Amycolatopsis sp. NPDC003731. The sequence continues at coordinate 22,673 of NZ_JBSFNC010000009.1, forward strand.
GCTTGGCCTCGCGCAGGATCGTGCTGCAGCCGACCTCGTGCAACTGGTCCAGACCACGGACTTCGCGGGTCAACGACGAGCGCAGGGCGACCACGCCGAACTCGCGGCCCGGCACCGTTCCGCTCATCAGGTCCGCCGTGAGCTGCCGGTACCGCGGTTCGAAGATGTGCAGCGGAAGCTTGGTGCCGGGCAGCAGCACGGTCTGTAGCGGGAACAACGGCAGGATCGTCGTCGTCGCGTCACTTTCCGATTCCGGCTCGGTCACGCGTCCACCGTAAGGGCAGAACGCTTCCGGCGCAGGATGGTCACCGGTTCGGCGGCTTGAACACCGCGAACGGATCCGTGATCTGCATGCCCTTGCCGGCGAAGGAGAACAGCGCCGCCGGCCGTCCGCCCGAGCGGCCCGGTGGCGCCGTGTGACCGGTCGGGACCAGCAGGCCGCGGCGGGACAGCACCCGCTGCAGGTTGGTCGCCGAGACGCGGTAACCCAGCGCCGCCGAATACAGGCCGCGCAACGCCGAAATCGTGAACTCGTCGGGCGCCAGCGCGAAGCCGAGGTTGGTGTACGACAGCTTCGAACGCAGCCGGTCGCGGGCGCGCAGCACGATCGCCTCGTGGTCGAACGCCGTCCGCGGCAGCGAAGCGACGTCGTGCCACTCCGTGTCCTCCGGCACCTCCGGGTCGACGTCGGACGGGACCAGGCCGAGGAACGCCGTCGCCACCACGCGCGGCCCCGGGACGCGGTCCGGCGCGCTGAACACCGCGAGCTGCTCGACGTGCTTGAGCTGACGGACGTCCACCTTCTCGGCGAGCTGGCGCCGGATCGACGTCTCGACGTCCTCGTCCGGCCGCAGCCGGCCGCCCGGCAGCGACCAGCGGCCGAGGTGCGGGTCCAGCGCCCGGCGCCACAGCAGCACCCGCAGTGTGTCCGAGCGCACTTGAAGGACTGCGCCCAAAACCTCGTGGGCCAGGGGGGCCTGGGTGTTAAGATGACTTCGCACGGTTTTCGATTGTAAGGCGAAAACCGGAGACAGGTCCAGGAGGGCCAACCATGACTTCGACGCTCGAACAGGACCTCACCCCCTACGGCGGGGTCGAGGCGAACGCGGCCTGGGCGGAGGAGGTGCGGCGCCTGGCGAAGCAGCGTGACGCGGTCCTGCTCGCGCACAACTACCAGGTTCCGGAGATCCAGGACATCGCCGACCACACCGGCGACTCCCTCGCCCTCAGCCGCATCGCGGCGAGCAGCGACGCCTCCACCATCGTCTTCTGCGGCGTGCACTTCATGGCCGAGACCGCGAAGATCCTCTCGCCGGAAAAGACCGTCCTGATCCCGGACGCGCGGGCCGGCTGCTCGCTGGCCGACTCCATCACCGGCGCCGAGCTGCGGGCCTGGAAGGCCGAGCACCCGGGCGCGGTGGTCGTGTCCTACGTCAACACCACGGCCGAGGTCAAGGCCGAGACCGACATCTGCTGCACGTCCTCGAACGCGGTCGACGTCGTCGCCTCCATCCCCGCTGACCAGGAAGTTCTCTTCCTGCCGGACCAGTTCCTCGGCGCGCACGTCAAGCGCGTCACCGGCCGGGAGAACATGCACGTCTGGGCCGGCGAGTGCCACGTCCACGCCGGCATCAACGGCGCCGAGCTGGCCGAGCGCGCGGCCGAGGAGCCGGACGCCGACCTGTTCATCCACCCCGAATGCGGCTGCGCGACCTCGGCGCTCTACCTGGCCGGCGAGGGTGCCGTGGCGCCGGACCGGGTCAAGATCCTCTCCACCGGCGACATGGTCCACGAGGCCCGCGACACCAAGGCCAAGACCGTCCTGGTGGCCACCGAGATCGGCATGATCCACCAGCTCCGCAAGGCCGCGCCGGACATCGACTTCCGCGCGGTGAACGACCGCGCGTCCTGCCGGTACATGAAGATGATCACGCCCGCCGCGCTGCTGCGGTGCCTGCGTGACGGCCTCGACGAGGTGCACGTCGACGTCGAAACCGCCGCCAAGGCCCGCGCTTCGGTGCAGCGGATGATCGAGATCGGGCAGCCCGGCGGCGGCGAATGACCACGCCGGTTAATGACCCACGGGCGAAAACCCCGGTTTGGGAAGCTCGTGCCGACCTGGTCGTGATCGGCAGCGGTGTCGCGGGGCTGACCGCGGCGCTGCGCGCGCAGGCCCTCGGGCTGCACGTCCTGGTGATCACCAAGGCCGCCGTCGCGGACGGCAACACGCGCTGGGCCCAGGGCGGCGTCGCCGTCGTCCTGGAAGACCAGCACGACCTCGACGACTCGGCCGCCAAGCATGCCGAGGACACGCTGACCGCGGGCGCCGACCTGTGCGACGAGCCGGCGGTGCGCTCGATCATCGACGGCGGCCCGGCCGCGGTCGCCCGGCTGCGGGCGGACGGCGCGCGGTTCGACGTCGCGGCCTCCGGGCTGCTCGCGCGAGGCCGCGAAGGCGGGCACAGCGCGTTCCGCGTGATCCACGCGGGCGGCGACGCGACCGGCGCCGAGGTCGAACGCGCGCTGGTCGCGCAGGCCGGGCAGGTCGGGGTGCCGGTGCTGGAGCACCACATCGCCGTCGACGCGCTGCGCACGCCCGGCGGCCGGGTCGCCGGGGTGACGGTGCTCGACCGCCACGGCGTGCCCGGCGTCGTCCGCGCCGCGGCCGTGCTCGTGGCCAGCGGCGGGCTCGGGCAGCTCTACCAGGCGACGTCGAACCCGGAGATCGCCACCGGCGACGGGCTCGCCCTCGCGCTGCGGGCCGGCGCGACCGTGGCGGACATCGAGTTCGTGCAGTTCCACCCGACGGTGCTCTACACCCCGGGCGCGCGCGGCCGCTGCCCGCTGGTCACCGAGGCCGTGCGCGGCGAGGGTGCGACGCTGGTCGACGGCGCCGGGCTGCCGGTCATGCGGGGCGTGCACCCGCTCGGCGACCTCGCGCCGCGGGACGTCGTCTCGGCGGCGATCACCCGGCGGATGGGGACCGCGCCCGGCGGCGTCGACGACCACGTCTTCCTCGACGCGACCGGCGTCGCGGGCTTCGCGCAGCGGTTCCCGACCGTCTTCGCGGCGTGCGCGGCGCTGGGTCTCGACCCGGCCGTGGACCCGATCCCGGTCACCCCGGCGGCGCACTTCTCCTGCGGCGGCATCGTGACCACTGTGGACGGACGCTCGTCGGTGGCCGGGCTCTACGCGGCCGGCGAGGTCGCGCGGACCGGGCTGCACGGCGCGAACCGGTTGGCGTCCAACAGCTTGCTCGAAGGCCTGGTCGTCGGGCAGCGGGTCGCCGAGGCCGTCGCGGCGGACCTCGCGGCCGGGCTGCTGGCCGATCCTTCGCGGGGGCGGCTGCCTTCGTGGACGACCGCGCCCGCCGCGGACCGCGACTCCCTGCAGCGCGTGATGAGCCGGTACGCGGCGATCGGCCGGGACGCCGACGGCTTGGCGGCCGCCGGTTCGGTGCTCGATCTGTCTCTTTCGGACACTCCGTTGTGGACGCACGCGGCGGTCGAGGACGCGGCGCTGACCGTGGTGGCGCAGGCGCTGCTCGCCGCGGCCGTCCGGCGCACCGAGTCGCGGGGCTGTCACGTGCGCACCGACTTCCCGGCGCGCGACGACGGCCGGCGACGCAGCCAGCTCATCCGGCTCAGCCCGTCCGGCCAGCCCGTGCTGGCCGACCCGATCCCCCTGGAAGGCGTGGCATGACGTTCCCGATCTCCGAACCCGTCCGCCGCCTGATCGCGGCCGCGGGGCTCGACGTCGACGACGTCGAGCGCGTGGTTTCCACGGCGCTGGGCGAAGACCTGCGGTACGGGCCGGACGCGACGACGGCGTCGACGGTGCCGGCCGACGCGACCGCGGTCGCCGAGCTGACCCCGCGCGTCGACGGCGTCGTGGCCGGGCTGCCGGTCGCGCTCGCCGTGTTCGACATGGTCCTGGGCGACGGGTACGAGGTGCTCGCTCGGCGCGAAGACGGCGACCGGCTGGTCGCGGGGGAGCCGGCGCTCGTGCTGGCCGGGCCGGTGCGCGGGCTGCTCACCGCCGAGCGCACGGCGCTGAACCTGCTGTGCCACCTCTCCGGCGTCGCCACCGCGACCGCCGCCTGGGTGTCCGAAGTGGACGATACGGTGTGCGCGATCCGGGACTCCCGCAAGACGTTGCCGGGGCTGCGGCTGCTGCAGAAGTACGCCGTCCGCTGCGGCGGCGGGGTCAACCACCGGCTGGGTCTCGGCGACGCGGTGCTGATCAAGGACAACCACGTCGTCGCCGCGGGTTCGGTGACGGCGGCGCTGGCCGCGGCCCGGGCGCACGCCCCGGAACTGGCCTGCGAGGTCGAGGTCGACACCCTCGCGCAGCTGGAGGAAGCGCTGGCCGCCGGGGCGGACGAGGTGCTGCTGGACAACTTCACACCCGAGCAGTGCCGCCGGGCGGTCGCGCGCCGCGACGAAGTTTCGCCGAAGACGCGGCTGGAATCCTCTGGTGGACTGACCCTCGACCGTGGTAAGGCCTACGCACTGTCCGGTGTGGACTATCTGTCGGTGGGCGGGCTGACCCATTCCTCGCCGGCACTGGATCTCGGCATGGACCTTCGCTGAGGCGGTCGTCCGGGCTAGACTGGCGGTGGCGGAATCCCTTTTCCGCCACCGTCTTTCGGTTCGGGGGTGCGGGTGCGGTTACCGGCGGTGCTTGCGGTGGCGGGCCTTGTGGCGGCGTCGGGCGTCTTCGGTGCGCCGGCCGCCTCGGCGCAGGGGTGCGCGAACCCGTCCGGCACCTACGCCGGTGACGTCCCGTGGGGCCTGCGCCTGGTCGACCCGGCGCGGCTGTGGCCGCTGACGCGCGGCGACGGCCAGCTGGTGGCCGTGATCGGCACCGGCGTCGACGGGCAGAACACGCAGTTCGCGCCCGGCCAGCTCGAAGGCGGCCCCGGCACCGAGCGCACGGACTGCGACGGCCGCGGCACGATCGCGGCCGGGATCGTCGGCGCGCAGCCCGATCCGGCGACGACGTTCGCGGGGGTCGCCCCCGGCGTGCGGCTGCTGCCGATCCGCTACACCACCGGCGACGGCGGTGACCCGGCCGAACTGGCCGACGCGATCGACCGGGCCGTGGACCGGCGCGCGAGCGTGATCCTGGTCGCGGTGCCCGCGGCGGTCGACAGCCCGGCGTTGTCGGGGGCGGTCGCGCGGGCGCGTGCGGAAGGCGCGGTGGTCGTCTCGGCGGCGTCGGCGACCCAGCAGGGCGCGCGGACGTACCCGACGGCGACGTCCGGAGTCCTGGCGGTCGGCTCGGTGAACCCCGCGGGGGAGCCGGTGCAGACGGAAGCGGGGGACTACGTCGGCGTCGCGGCGCCGGGAGCGGAGCTGGTGAGCACGTCGGCGGGGGCGGGCGGCGCGGTGGCGCACCGCTGGCCGGTGACCGACCCGGGCCTCGCGGCGGCGTACGTCGCCGGGGTCGCGGCCCTGGTGCGGGCGTACCACCCGGCGCTGTCGGGCGACCAGGTCGTGACCCGGCTGACGCTGACGGCCCACCGGCCGCCGTCCGGTGGCCACGATCCGCGGCTGGGCTGGGGAGTCATGGACGCCTACGCGGCGGTGTCCTCGACCCTGCCGGCCGACGTCCCGCCGCCGGGCTCGGTTCTTCCGTCCGCTTCCTCGCCGATGGTGGTCCCGGCCGCGGCCCCCGCCCCCCGCCGCTCCGACGTCCCGGCGGGCACGATCGCCCTGGCCGGGGTCGCCTTCGCCGCGGCCGCCGGCGTGACGGTGGCGGCGGTCCGCCGAGCCCGCCGCCGAGGCTGGCGCCCCACCCGCTTCACCCCGTAGGCCGTGTCGACCCCCCAATCACACGTGTCGACTGTTCAATCACGCGTGTCGACCCTCGGATCACGGGCTTGGCCGGTCGGCTGGCGTGATCCGCGGCCGGGATTCGCGTGATTGGAGGGTCAACTCGCGTGATTGGAGGGTCGACTCGCGTGATTGAAGGGACGACACGGCGTCAGGCGGGGACTGGGCGGGTGGAGCCGATGATCGTCACCGGGCCGGCGATGTGGATGGTGAAGTCGGCGCCGTCGCGGGTGAAGCGGGTGATCTGCTCGCGGGGGGTGCTGCGGTCGTGGGATTCCCAGCCGTCGCGGCGCAACGCCGGGAGGAGCGTCGTCAGGGTGGTTTCCGGGGCGGCCGGGTGGTCGACGCGGACGCCGTACTGCCAGCACAGCAGGTGGCCCGGGGTGGTGGGGTCGCAGTCGAGCTCGCCCGAGAGCGTCGGGTCCGCGGGGCCGCCGAAGGCCGCCGCGACGTCGTCGATCACCGTGGTCAGCTCGGCCGCCAGGCGGGTCAGTTCCGGCGTCATCGGACGTCACCGCCCGAGGTGAGCACGCGGTACATGTTCGTCCACGAATCGGAGCCCGGCTTCAGCACGTCGTTGTGGGATGACACGCCCCAGAGTGCCGCACCGGACGCGTCGTTGCCGGTCGGCAGCTCCGTCACGCCCGGGAAGACGTCGGGGTCCGCGCCGTGGCCGATGCCGGTCCACTCCAGGCCCCACGCGTTGCCCTGCGCCACCACGATCGGGTCGAGCGGGGCCGTCATCGAGAACCGCTGGACGCCCGCCTGGCTCGCCGGCAGGTCGGCCGGCGACCACACGCCGTGGCCCATGCCCGCCGACTCGACGTGCAGGACGCGGTCGACGTCGAGGCCGTGCGTCTCCGCCAGCCCGACCGTCGCGCCGCCGTAGCTGTGCCCGATCGCGGTCAGCGTGACGCCGGAACCCGCGTGGCTCGCGATCTCGCCGCGCAGGTCGTCGGCGAAACCCTTCAGGTCCGGCGCCATCGCCTGGGCGTACGCAGCGTCCGGTCCCTGCGCCACCGGGCCCTGCGGGAACACCCCGTCCGCCCAGACGACGACCGCCGTGCGCCCGGACGGGTCCGCGGCCACCAGGCTCCGGCCGAGACCGGCGTAGGCGTCGAAGTTCGCCATCTGCGTGTTGACGCCGGGGACGAACAGCCCGACGTTCCGCGTCCCCGGCTCGATGTGCCCGACGAGCTCGGCGATCCGGCCGTTGCCCGAGGGGTCGAACCGGAGGATCTGCCGGTTGTTGGCCAGGATGTCCTCGTACAGCTTGATCCGCGCCTGCGATCGCGCGATGTCCCCGGCGTCGGTCGACGCGGCCAGCCGCAACCGCTCGGCCGTCAGCGCGTCGGTGACCTTGACGCGGTTGTCCGCGATCGCGTGCGCCCACGTCCCGGTGTCCGCCGAGCCGCCGATGCCGGCGGGATTTCCCGCGCGGGGCAACGGATCCTCCGGCATGAGCGCCCGGTACATCGCGGCGACCTGCGCGTCGGTGCGCCGGTAGCCGGCGGCACACGCGGTGAGTCCACTTTGGATCGTCCGCAGCCGGGACACGCTCGACTCGAGCTTCGCGCCCAGCTCGGTCATGGTCTTCTCGAACGTCTTGGCCGCGGCGGCCGACTCGCTGACCTGGCCGAACGCGGCGGCGGGCAGCTTCTCGCCCGCCACCGCCGCCTGCGCCGCACCCAACGCGTCCGCACGCGAGCCGGACTCGCCCGCCTCGGTGTCGAGGCGCGCCGGGGCGACGCGGTAGCCCGCCGCCGCCATCAGACGCTGTCTTCGCCGATGACCGGCGGCGCGACCGGGGCCGACTGGCCCCAGACGTTCTCCGTCTCCACCAGCCATGCCGGGATCCGGCGCCCGGAGCCCATGTCCCCGCCGCCGCCCATGCCCATCGGCATCATGGGCATCATCGGCATCGCGCCCTTGGCCGCCGACGCCGCCGCGGCCCCGGCCGCGCCACCCGCGAGGCCGCTCAGCGCGTTGCCCGCGCCGCCGTCGCCGGCCAGGCCGGAGTGCGCCGCCGGGACTTCGCCGGGACCGGTGAGCCCGCCGCCGACCGGGACCCCGCCGCCGCCGAGCGAAGGCGCGTCCCCGCCGCCGATCGGGATGCCGCCCCCGGCACCGCCTTCGACGCCGGCCCCGCCCCCGCCGAGCTTCGTGCCCGGTGGTTCCTCCTTGCCGTCCTTGGGGTCCTTGCCGCTCGCCCACGACGGCACCTTCGGCATGATCGACCCGAACCGGCCGAACGCGGCCGCCGAAGCGGCGGCGAGCCCGGCGGTGAACATGTCGCCGAACAGCGGGTTCGACGTCGGCACGGTCGTCCCCGGCTGGGTCGTCGTCCCGCCACCGGGCAGCGGGTGCCCGTCGGTGGGGGTCACGACGACGCCGCCCCCGGTCATGCCGTTGCCGACGAGCCCCGGCGAACCGGCGCTGCCCGCACCCCCGCCGGCCGGCGGCACCGGCGGCGTCTGGACGGCGTTCGGCGACGCCGGGATCGACTCCTCCGCGGCGGTGTACTCGCCGGCGAGCTGGGTCATCACGACGATCGCCCGGCCGTGGGCCGAGCCCGCGGCGTTCGCGGCGGCCTGCTGCGCTTCGACGTTGGCGATGGCCTGCTGACGCTGCTGCGCCGCGGCCTGCACGACCGCGGGGGAGGCGTCCGGCGGCAGGAGCGGCGGGTTCACCGCGAGCGCGACGTCGGCCGGGGCGACGTCCGGCACCGAAACCGGCGGCGGCATCTCCTTCTTGGCCTTGACCAGCGCGTCGGCGGCGTCCCCGAGCGTCACGTTCATCGCCTCCGCGGTCTGCGCCACCTTCGAGATGCCGTTCGCGAGGTCGATGATCATCCGCTGGTACTGGTCGGCCGCGCCACCGGTCCACTGGTCCTTGAACTCGGTGAGCTCCGCGTTGAGGTTGTGGGCCTGCTCGTGCAGGTGCAGCGCGGCGGACTTCCACTTGTCGGCGGCGTGCCGCGCGCTGTTGGGGTCGCCGGCCTGCAGCATCGCGTACAGCTGCTGGTGGCTGTACGCGGCGAAGTTCGTGTGCGCGGTGTTCGTCATCCCTTGCGGCTCCCGTCCGTGTCTCCGCCGCCCAGCAGGCCCAGGACCGGGTCGAGCAGGCCGGTGACGGCACCCGAAGCGTGCAGGTCCCCGGCGACCGACTGGTCGGCGTGCTGGTACCCGTCGGCGACCGTGGTGGTGACGTCCTGGGCGAACCCGATCGCGCTGCGGACCTGGTCGAGCAGGCCCTGCATCTCCGAGACGGCGGCGCGGTGGGCATCGGCCAGCGACCCCGCCTCGCCGAACTCGCCGAACAGCAGCGGTTCCTCGCCGAGGGTCAGCAGGAAGTCGTTCGGTTTCGACATCGCGTGGATCTGGGTCTCCAGCTCCCGCACGAAGTCCTTCAGCGATTCCAGGTGGACGTAGTACGACTGGTCTGGCATCGGTCCCGGCTCTCTGGCGCGATGGGGCTGACATGGGGAAAGCCGGTCGGCCGGTGCGAGCGGGGGGTTTCCCGCACCGGCCGACCGACGTCTGGGGCGCGGGTCAGCCCGCGAACAGTCCCTGGTTGCGGTTTTCCAGCGACTGCTGGAGGTCGTGCGCCTCGCCGACCTTCCCGCCGAACTGCGCGATGATCGCGACGATGTCCGCGGTGGCCTGGCGCAGGCGGGTCTCCGCCTGGCGGGCGGCGTCACCGGCGGAGCTGCCGGAGGCGTACCAGGTCGCGGTGATCGGCTGCAGGTTCTGGTGCAGCTGCTCCAGCTGCGAGGTGAGCGCCTTGGCCTTGGCGGCCAGGGATGCCGAGCTGTGCTGCAGCGCGGCGAAGTTGATTTCGACGACGTCGGCCATGGTGGGCGTCCTCTCGGTCAGGGGTTGAGGCGGGGGAGCACGCCCGAGCCCTCGAGGGTGTTGCCGACCCCCTGGAAGCTCTGGTGGACGTCGGCGTCGCCGCGGCCGTAGTTCGCGTGGCTGGTGTGCACGAGCTGCGACATCGTGTCGAGCTCCTTCACCGCGGCGGACATCTTTTCCTGCAGCCGGCGCTGGAGGTCCCAGAAGGCCACGGCCTGGTCACCCTTGTAGTTGCGCAGCGCCTCGGTCAGCTCGGACTCCAAGCTGGCCATCGTGGACTTGGCGTTCGTCGCGGTTTCCTCGAAACCCTGGACGGCGCGCGTCATGGCAGCGGAATCTGCCTGGAATCCCGGACTGGACATCGACGGGCCACCTCCTTCCTGAAGCGAATACCCCTGGCGCGGTGGTCCGCGCGGTGTGAAAGTCACGCTAGAAAAGAGGCCAGTGTGGTCAAACGGCACAACTGCCGGTCGCGGTGACGGCACTATTACCCACGCGAGTGGGGGTAGGGCGCTCCCCACCCCGGTCCGGTGGTGCGCTCCAGTGTTTCCCCACCGCTTCCGCGGCACGCTCGAGACCATGGCAGACAAGGGAAATCCGCTGGTCACGCTCCGCTCGTGGCACCGCCCGCTGGTGGTGCTCGCCGGGGCGATGGGGGTGCTGTGCGCGGTCTCGCTGCTCGGGCTCCTCTTCGATGATCGCACGCTGGTCAACGCGCCGATCTGGCTCAAGCCCTTCAAGTTCTCCGTGTCGATCGGGCTGTACGCGCTGACGCTGGCCTGGCTGCTGACGCACGTGCGCCGCGCCCGCCGGACCGGCTGGTGGTTCGGCACGCTGTTCGCCGTCGGCATCGGCCTCGACTTCGTGCTGCTGGTGTGGCAGATCGTCGTCCGCGGCCGGACGCTGCACTTCAACCAGTCCACGCCGATGGACGCCGCGATCAACAACGTCGTCGCGGGCGGCGCCTACACGGCGTGGTCGATGACCGCCGCCGTCGCCGTCCTGCTGCTGTTCCAGCGCATCCCGGACCGCGCGCTGCGCTCGGCGCTGCGCTGGGGCACCGGCCTGGCGGTGGTCGGGATGTACGTCGCGACGCTGATGTTCTCGCCGACGCCGGCGCAGCAGGCGACGCTCGAGGCGACCGGCAGGTACTCGACGTTCGGCGCCCACTCGGTCGGTGTCGACGACGGCGGCCCCGGGCTGCCGGTGGTCGGCTGGAGCACGGTCGGCGGGGACCTGCGGATCCCGCACTTCGTCGGCATCCACGCGCTGCAGGTGCTGCCGCTGGCCGCGTTCGGGCTGCTCCTGCTGGCCCGCCGGTACCGGGTGCTCGAATCCGACGTCGTCCGCCGCCGGCTGGTCCGGACCGCGGGCGCGGGCTACCTGGGGCTGATCGGGCTGCTCACCTGGCAGGCCGAGCGCGGCCAGTCGATCGTCCACCCGGACTTCTGGACGCTGGCCGCGGCCACCGGCCTGATCGCGGCGGTCGCCGTCGCGGGCACGCTGTCGCTGCGGTCGCTCCCGCGGGAGGCGGTCGTCTCTGCCGAAATTCTGAGATCCGCCCGGTAGACCGGGACACCCGGGCGAGAGGCGGTTCGCGATGGTCCACCCGCAGGCACTGCTGGACGAGCTGGAGCGTGCTCCGGAGGTCCCCGCGTTCGAACACGGGCCGCGGGTGACCACCCGGGGCGAGCTGCGGGACCTGATCGGCCGGTGCACCGCGGGCCTGCGGGCGGCCGGGCTCGGGCCGGGCGACGGCGTCGGGCTGGCCACCGCCGTCACCCCGGAGGGGTTCGCGGCCCTGGTCGCGGTGCACGTCCTCGGCGCCCGCGCGGTCGCCGTGCGGGCCGGGCTGCCGGAGGCGCAGCTGCGGCACATCCTCGGGGACGTCGCCGCGGTGGTCGCCGACGATCCGTGGGAGGCCGGGGTTCCGATGCTGCCGGTGGCATCGCTGCTGCGGACGTCCCCGGTCGAGCCGGTGCCGCAGGGGCGGCCGGACGACATCGCGACGGTCGTGTTCACCAGCGGCAGCACCGGCCTCCCGAAGGGGGTGGCCTACAGCTACCGCGCCCTGACCGAAGGCCGCGTGTGGCAGCCGCCGGTGCCCGGCTCGGCGCACGAGCGGCTGGGGACGGGGTTCGCCCGGTACCTGCTGTTCGGATCCCTCGCCAGCGCGGTGATGGTCGAACAGCTGGGGGTCTGCCTGTTCGCGGGCGGCACGGCGGTGATCCCCGAGGCGCTGCCCGACTTCCCGGGGGTGCTCCCGCGGCTGGGCATCACGGCGGCGCTGACGACCGTGCCGCGGCTGCACCGGATGCTGGACGTGCTGCGGACCGAAGACGTCGACCTGAGCGCGCTGCGGACGCTGATCGTGGCCGGGTCGCCGGTGCCGCCGCACACGCTCGCCGAGGCGGCCGAGCGGATCGGGCCCGCGATGCACCACGCCTACGGTCAGACCGAGACCGGGATGCTGACCATCTGCCGGGCGGACGAGGGGGCCGGTTCGGTCGGGAAGGCCTGCGACACGGTCGAAATCGCGGTCCGGGAGGGCGAGGTGTGGGTGCGGACGCCGTCGGCCTTCTCGGGGTACTGGCGTGACGACGTGACCACCGCCGAGGTGCTGAGCGACGGCTGGGTGCGCACCCAGGACCTGGGGTTCGTGGACGCCGAGGGCTACCTGCACCTGTCCGGCCGCGCGCGGGACGTGGTGATCGTGAACGCGATCATCCACTACACCGGTCCGATCGAGCGGGCGATCGCGGCGTGCCCGGACGTCGATCAGGCGTACGTGGTCGCGGTCCCGGACGCGCTGACCGGGGAGGCGGCGCACGCGTTCGTGGTCCCGGCGCCGGGCCGCTCGCCGGACCTGGACGAGGTGCGCAAGGCGGTGGCGGCCGAGCTGGGGGAGGCGGCGGTGCCGGCGCGGTTCAGCTTCGTGGGGAAAGTTCCCGTGGCACCGTCCGGGAAGCCGGACAAGGCGGCGCTGCGGGCGTCCATTGCGGACTGACTACTTCCCGGCGCGCAGGTCCGTGATGACCTTGGCGACCCGCCGCTGCCGGGTCTCCTCGGTCTTCGCCTGGCCGATCGGCAGCACGAACCGCTGTTTCGCGCTGTAGGACAGGCTCTCGAACCGGGTCCGGGCGGCCTCGTCGGCGGCGAGCGCCTCCGCCAGGTCGGCGGGGATCTCGAGTTCGCGGGGCGCGGTGTCGAGGGCGATTTCGACCTCGACGTCGTCCCCGGCGGCGACCCCGGCCTGCCCCCGGTTCTCCGCGCTCAGCGGCACCAGGAACTGCCCGCCGCGGCTGGCGACGGTGGTGCGGTACGTGTGGCCGCCGAGCGTCACGGTGACCGCGGGCTTCTTGCCGGCGCCGAGCGCCTCGACGACGTCGGCGGGAACCGGCAGGCCGGTCGCGGTCTTGCCGCCGAGCAGGACCCGGGTGCGGAACTTCATGCCCCGAGTATGCCGTGGGCCGGCCGCCCGGGCGGGACGGCCGGCCCACGGTCCGCCGGCTCAGACGCCGGTCGTCGTGCGGATCCAGCTGCGGCTGGAGGCGATGCTCGCGTAGTTCTGCGTGCCCTGGGTGTTGGAACCGGAGTTGCTGCCCGTCGAGCACACGCCGACCTGGAGGCCGTTGTAGAGCTGCGGGCCGCCCGAGTCGCCGTGCCACGCCGAGCCGGTGACGCCCTGGCTCGCGATCGCCGTGCCGCCGTAGGCGTCCGAGCTCAGGCCGGTCACGCGCACGTTGGCCGTCTTCAGGGTGCTCGACGGCGGGCTGCTGCCCTGCGTGCGGCCCCAGCCGTAGATCTGGTTGGTCGACCCGGTCGGCGGATTGCCGGTGCCGAGCTTCATGTACGTCGTGCTGACCGCGGTCGACAGGTGCAGCAGCGCGATATCCCCGTTCGGGGAGGCCTTCTGCTGGTCGACGGCGGCGTTCGTGCCCTGCTGGAGGGCCACGTTGCCGACCTTGACGTGCATGCCGGGCGAGTTGAGGCAGTGCCGGGCGGTGAGCACCCACTGCGGGGCGATGATCGTCCCCGAGCACTCGAAACCGCCGTAGGTGGTGACGTTGTTCCAGTAGATCTGGGCGCCCCACGGCGCGGAGGAGACCGTGGTCCCGCCGATGATGTCCTGCTGTGCGTCCGCGACTCCCGCCGAGACCACGCCCAGCGCCGCGGCGGCCGCGCCGACCGCGGCCAAAGCCCTCGACATTCGCATGAAAATGCCCTTCGGCCCAGGTGATCCGGATATCCGCCCCGAACGGGACGACCGGCCCAACGTAAGAGCCGTGAAGGATTTTCGGAACCTACCGAAGTCGGTAACCCGCCCCCGGGACGCCGGGGGCGGGTCCGCCGCCTACAGGATGGTGATCGCCCGTGGCACGGGCACTTCGCTGTTGTAGGCGAAGTTGTCGTGCCACTTGATGCTGTTGCCGGTGAACTTGGTGCCGTTCGAGAGGGAGACGTACACGTCGGCGCTGCTCGCGCGGGTGAAGACCACGATGTCGGCCTTGCCGTCACCGTTGAAGTCGCCGACGCCGGGGATCTCGTCGTTGTAGCCGAAGTTGTCGTGCCAGCGGACGCCGTTGCCGGTGAACTTCGTGCCGTCCGACAACGCCACGTAGACGTCGGCGATGCTGCCGCGGGTGAACACCGCGAGGTCGTCCTTGCCGTCGCCGTCGAAGTCGCCGATCGCCGGGACCTCGCTGTTGTAGGCGAAGTTGTCGTGCCACTTGACGCTGTTGCCGACGAACTTGGTGCCGTCCGAGAGCGCGACGTAGACGTCGCCGGTCGTGCCGCGGGTGAAGACGGCGAGGTCGTCCTTGCCGTCGCCGTTGAAGTCCCCGACGGCGGGCAGTTCGCTGTCGATGCCGAAGTGGTCGTGCCACTTGACCCCGTCGCCGACGAACTTGGTGCCGTCCGAGAGCGCGACGTAGACGTCCGCGGGGCCGCCGAGGGTGAACACGGCGATGTCGTCCTTGCCGTCGCCGTTGAAATCCCCGACCGCGGGAACCTCGTTGTTGTAGGCGAAGTTGTCGTGCCACTTGACGCCGTTGCCGGTGAACTTGGTGCCGTCCGACAGCGCGACGTAGACGTCGCCGAGCGAGCCGCGGGTGAATGTGGCGACGTCGACCTTGCCGTCCCCGTTGAAGTCCCCGCTCAGCGGGATCTCCGAGCCGATGCCGAACGAGTCGTGCCACAGCTGCGACGTGCCGGTGAACCTGGTGCCGTCCGACGCCGACACGAAGACGTCCGCGCCGTTCGCCCGGGTGAAGGTGGCGATGTCGTCCTTGCCGTCGCCGGTGAAGTCACCGGCCGAGCGCCCGCGGGTGGTGGCGGTGAACTGCGGGCTCGCGGCGCCGTTCGCGACGACCAGGTAGTTCCACGTCTTGCGGGCCGTGGCCGAGTGGAGGAACGTGCTCGCCTTGGTGGTGCCGACGAGCTGTTCGGCGCTGATCACGACGGGACCGTTCGAGCTGGCGTAGATCGAGTACGTCACGTCGTCGGAAGCGGTGAGCGGGGTCCAGGACAGCGTGACGCCGTGGCCGGCCGCCTTGGCCGTGCCGATGATGGCCTGGCCACGGATCCAGTCGCGCAGGTCGTCGGCGCGGGCGGCGGTCGTGCCCTGGCGGGTTTCCGTCTCGCCGAAGCAGCCGTGCTGCCAGGACGTCCCGGCCACCCCGGCGAGGGTGCCGTCCGCGCGGGAGACCGGCGCACCGGCGTCGCCCTTGCAGGCGTCGGCGGCTCCGGTCAGCGACAGGGTCGTCGCGGTGGACGCCGAGACGGTGAACTTGCCGACATGGGCCTCGTTCGGCACCCACTCGGTGTCCGTCCGGCCCCAGCCGAGCAGCGAGAGCTCGTCCGACGCACCGGGCACGCCGGTCGTCGCGGCGAGCTTGAGCGTCGGGACGTCGGTGATCGTGGTGTCGATCCGGGCGAGTGCGACGTCGCGGTCGGTGCGCGGGAGCACCGTGAGCACCTTGGCGGTGTGCGTCCCGACGGTGACGCTGACGGGCGTCGCCGGCGGGTTCTCGGGGAAGCAGCTCGCCGCCGTGAGGACGAGCGTGGGTTCGACGAGCGCGCCGCTGCAGGCGCGGCCCTCGGCGGTGAGCTTGGCCGCGAAGCCGAAGTTCACCGCCGTGGGGCCGGGAACCGCGGCCGCGGGGACGATGCCGGCCGCGGTCGCGGCGAGCAGGGCGGCCGAAACCGCTGTCATCCTCTTCATCGGCTCTTCTCCTCGGTCAGCCGGCGAGCTTGCAGGAGTCGGGGGCGGCGGTCACGTGGATCTCGGTGTTCCAGCCCGAGCCGATCGTCACGCCCATGTGGTCGGGGCCGGACGGCGCCCACGTTTCGGTGTTGGCCGAGTACCGGTACCACCGCAGGACCGGGCCGGTCCGGCCGTCGAACGGGCTGGTGCCGGTGCTGCCGCGGCCGTACAGGATGTCGCCGCCCGGCGAGAAGACCTCGCTGAACATCTGCCAGCCGACGCCGACCGCGCGGTCCTTGTCCGCCCACGCCGAGGCCGTGAAGTCGTACTCGAAGCGGAACATCTCACCGCTCGGCTTGCGCGCGTACAGCACGCCGTCACCGGCCGCGGTGATCGAGTCGAAGCGGGACCAGCCGGTGTCCAGGACGTCGCCGGCGCCGTTGACCCACGAGCCCGTCGTGTCGTTCCAGAGGTAGTACTTCAGCCGGCCCTGGTCGTCGATCATGAAGATGCGGTTCTTCTCGTCGACGGTGATCCGGCGCTGGTACTCGTCGGTGAGGTAGCGGTCCCAGCCGTTGCCGACCTGGCCGCCGCCGCTCCAGCCGGTGACCGTCGAGTACGTCCAGCGCTTCAGGGCACCGGAGGCGAACTGGTCGCCCGAGCCGTGGTTGCGGTGGATGTCCCAGATGACGCCGCCCTTGCCGGCCAGGGTGCGGCCGTCCCAGCCCCAGCCGATCGCGCTGCTCGGCTGCGACCAGCTGACCGCGCCGTCGGCCGGGCCGAGGTGGACGTAGCGCCAGAGGCTGCCGTCGGCGCGGGCGGTCCAGATCGCCGCCCCCTCCGGGCACGAAACCGGCGTCGGCACGGTGGTGTCGCGGATCCACCCGGCGAGGTCGTCGACGCGGGTCTCGGTGCCGCCGGACCGGGTTTCGGTGACGTCCAGGCAGCCGTGCTGCCACGACGTGCTGCTCAGCGCCACCAGCTGGGCGGTGCCGCCCGCCAGGCGGAACGCGGGACCGCCGGCGTCGCCCTTGCACGTGTCGGTGCCGTCAGCCGACGACACCGTCACGGTGGCGCCGTTGACGCCCGAGACGGTGAACGGCGCGACACGCGGCCGCGCGGGCACCCACTCGGTGGCGGTCCGGCCGAACCCGGCCACCTGCAGGGTGTCCCCGGCCTGCGGCGCGGTGGTGCCCAGGGCGATCGGCTGGACGCCGGTCGCCGGCTTCTCCAGCTTCGCCAGCACGACGTCCCGGTCGGTGCGGCGCACGACCTTCGTCAGCTTCGCGGTGAACCCGGCGCCGGTGCCCAGGTCGACGTCGCCGACCACGACGGTCGCGGCTTCGGTCGGGGCGCCCGCGCTGCCCGCGGTCAGGCAGGTCGCGGAGGTGAGGATCCAGGACGGGTCGATCAGCGCGCCCGAGCAGGCCTTCGCCGGGGTGGCGATCCGGGCGAGGAACGGGTGGGTGCCGACGGGCACCACCGTGCCGCCGGACAGCGCCTCGGCGGGGGTCGCGGTCAGCAGACCGCCGGCGAGCAGGGTGACGGACAGCGCGGTGAGCCGGGTCCGGCCGCGTGGGTGCATCGGTTTCCCCTCGGTGGGTGCGGTGGCGGCGCCCCGGCGGGACGCCGCCACCGGTGGCACGGTCAGAACAAGGTCGACTGGGCGGCGTTGAACGTGCCGTTGCTGCTCCACTTGACGCCTTCGGAGTCGAACCCGCCGGAGGCGTTGGCGTGCCAGCGGAACAGGTTCGTGTTCGAGCCGCCGTAGTCGTAGGAGGCGACCAGGTCCGTGCGGCCGTCCCCGTCGTGGTCGGCGGTGGTCCACTGCGACTGGGCGAGGTTCCAGACCCCGGTCCCGGTCGTCCACTGCGTGACCGGCGCGTCGACGCCGGTGGCGGTGCCGTGCCAGGTGCGGAACGTCAGGTTCGCGCCGCCGAGGTCGATCGCGGCGCCGAGGTCGGTGCGCCCGTCACCGTCGAAGTCGCCGGAGACGAACTTCGCCTTGCCGGACGGGATGCCGCCGTTCCACTTGACGTTCTGCGCGTCGAACCCGCCGGAAGCGTTGCCGTACCAGAGGAACAGGTTCGCGGAGTTGTCGCGGTAGTCGTAGAAGGCGGCCAGGTCGGCCCGGCCGTCACCGTTGAAGTCGCCGCCCCGCCAGCTCGACTGGGCGAGGTTCCAGTTGCCCGGCCCGGTGCGCCACTGCGTGACCGGGGCGTCGAAGCCGGACGCCGTCGCGTGCCAGGTCAGCATGCTCAGGTCGGCGCTGCCGTTGTCGTAGGCGGCCGCGATGTCCGTGCGGCCGTCGCCGTCGAAGTCGCCCGTGGTGAACCGGGCGTTGAGCGGCCGGAAGGCGCCGCTCCACTTGATGCCCTGGCTGTCGAACCCGCCGGAAGCGTTGGCGTACCAGAGGAACAGGTTCGAGCCGCCGTCGAGGTAGTCGTAGAAGGCGCCGAGGTCGGTGCGGCCGTCGCCGTTGAAGTCGCCGGTGACCCAGCGGGCCTTGGCGGCCTCCCAGCCGTCGGCGTTCCACTTCAGCTGCGGGGCACCCACGCCGCCGTCCGCGCTCGTCGGCCAGACGTACACGCCGGTACGCGCGTTCTTGAGGTCGTAGCCCGCGCCGGTGTCGTCCTTGCCGTCGCCGGTGAAGTCGTTGCCCGCCGAGACCGGGGTGGTCGCCGAGACGACGTCGGTCGGCGTGCTCGTCCAGCCGTCGGCCGTCGCGACGACGACCCGGTAGTAGCGGGTCTGCTTGGCGGGCAGGCCGGTGTGCGTGTACGACGTGCCGCCGACGCTACCGAGCAGGTGCGCGCTGTCCACGGGCACGTCCGGGGTGGCCGCGGCGTAGACGCGGTAGCCGATGCTGCCGGCCACCGCGTGCCAGGTCAGCGTGATCGAGTGGCCGACGGCCTTGGCGACCGGGGCCAGCGTCTGCTGGCGGATCCAGCCGGCGATGTCGTCGATGCGGGCGGCCACGGTGCCCTGGCGGGTGGTGGTTTCGCCGAAGCAGCCGTGCTGCCACGACGTGCTGGTCACCGCGAGGACGTCGGTGCGGCCGCCGGCGTCGCGGAAGACGGGCGCGCCGGCGTCGCCCTTGCAGGCGTCGGTGCCGTTCGTGCCGGTCAGGGTCAGGGTGGTCGCCGTCGACGAGGCGGCCTTGAACGTGCCGACGTGCAGCGTGTCGGGCACCCATTCGCTTTCGGTGCGGCCGTAGCCGGCCAGGCTGAACGTTTCGTCGCCGCCGCCGGAGCCGGCCGGGATGGTGCTGAGCGGCAGGGGAGCGATGTCGGTGAGGGGCGTGGCGAGCCGGGCGAGCGCGACGTCCCGGTCGGCCCGGACGAAGACGTTCGTGACTCCCACGACGTGCCCGCCGGTGCCGCTCAGGCTGGTCCGCCCGATGGTGGCGGTGGTCGCCTTGGCGGGTACCCCGCCCTGCGGGTTCTCGGGGAAGCAGCCGGCGGCGGTGAGGACGAGGTCGGGCGCGACGAGTGCCCCACCGCAGGCGCGCCCGTCGGCGGTCAGTTTCGCGGCGTACGGATAGGCCCCCGGCGCGGCGGCGGTCCCGCCGGAAACGGCTTCGGCGGGACCGGTGGTCAGCAGCCCGGCGGCCAGCAAGGCCGTGGTGATGGCCACGGCCCTGGGACGGATGGACATGCGGGTGTTCTCCCCTCGTGTGCGGAACAGATCAGGGCGGCTTTCTCCCCGGTGGGGTGCGCCCTCGATGAATGGGTTCGCGGAATGGCGAATCGGTGGTTTCAGACGTGTCCCGCTCAGCGGAAAAACGGCGCATCATGGGGAATGGATTTCCCCGCGCGCCAGCCGGCCCCCCGACCGGTGTTTCCTCCCCTAGTCGATCCCTCCCCGCCTGTCCAGACGCCGAACGTCGCAACCGCCGTGACGGTGGTCGCAGCCGCGCAGGTCAGGCCCCCATGGGGCGTTCATCCGCCCCGTGGTCCCATCGACAGCAAACTCCGGATATTACCGGTATGGGCCGTGATGTGCCTCACATTCCGGCTTGCCAGTGTGGTGGGTTAGTGTGTGAAAGCCTGTCGCTGCGGCGGCGGGGAAGAGGGGAGTTCGATTTCATTTCCGCACGCTTTTTCGGCGTGTCGCAATTCTTGCCCTTGCGGGCCCGGAGTGATGACAGCACCACAGCACGACCCCGAGCTCTTCGACGAGCTGATGCGTGCCGAACTCCGGCAGCAGCCGATCAGCCGGTACGCCGTCGCCACGCTCGTCTCCGGGCTCCTCGGCGGCCTCCTCGCGCCCGTCTTCGGCCTCATCGCCCTCTCGCGCATCCGGAAGCAGCGGCAGCGGGGGCTCGTGCTCGTCGTCTGCGGCCTGGTCGCCTTCACCGCCTGGATGGGCGTGCTCGCGTACCGGATCGGCACCGGGACGGCGTGGTGGCAGCAGCGGCCGGCCACTCAGGAACGGCTGCCCGAGGGCGTGGCGCACGGCCTCGACCTCGCCGTCGGCGACTGCTTCCGGGCCCCGGCGGCCTCGGGTGCGGCCGACGTGTTCCGGCTGTCGTGCGCGGAGAAGCACACCGGTGAGGCGTTCGAGGTGCTCCCGCTGGGCGAGGGCCCGATGCCCGACATCCTCGAGCTCTACCGGGACACCCTGGCCCGCTGCGAAGCCGACGCCCGCGCGCGGTCCCCGACGTCCGCGTGCAGGTCATGACGCCGACGTCGGCGAACTGGGCCGCGGGCGAGCACCGGGCGATCTGCTACTACCACTTCGCCGCCGAGACCACCGGGCCCGCGCGCTGAGCTCCACCCGGGTGCTCAGGACTCCGCCGGTTTCGTCCACGCCACCTGGACCAGCCCGGTCCCGTGCCGTCGCGATACCAGCGTTCCCCGGCCCGGCGGCTGGGGTGACGGCTTCACGTCCGCCAGCAACGCGCCTTCGTCCTTCGTCCCCGACATGATCAGCCCCGGCGAACCCAGCTCGCGCAGCCGTTGCAGCACCGGCTCGAACAACGCCCTGCCGGCCCCGCCCGACCCACGCACGATCACCAGGTGCAGGCCGATGTCGCGGGCCTGCGGCAGGAACTCCAGCAACGGCTGCAACGGGTTGCGGCCCACCGTCGCCACCAGCTCGTAGTCGTCCACCAGGACGAACAGCTCCGGCCCGCGCCACCACGAGCGGTTCCGCAGCTGCTCCGGCGTCACGGACGGCCCCGGCAGGCGGTTGCGCATCGCCTGCGCGCACTCCGCGATCAGGTCCGTGAGCTTGCCTTCCGCTCCCGCGTACCCGAGCAGGTGCGGCTCGGCCACCGCGCCGAGGAGACCGCGGCGGTAGTCCGCCACGATGATCGCCGCTTCCTCCGGCGTGTACGCCGACGTGATTCCGGTGGCGATCGCTCGCAGCAGTGACGACTTGCCCGACTCCACATCGCCGAACGCGACGAAGTGCGGGTCCGCCGCGAAGTCCAGGTACACCGGGCGCAACGTCGATTCCGCGATCCCCAGCGTGACCTGGCGCGACGGAGCCGCGGGCAACCCGTCCAGGGGCACCTCCGGCGGCAGCAGCCGGACCTGCGGCGCGCGCGGCCCCTGCCACGCCTCGGAAATCCGCCGCACCAGGTCGACGCCGCCGGCGCCGATCGTGTCCGGGCGCTGGTCGGAGTCGATGCGGGGCAACGCCGCCAGGAAGTGGAGCTTCTCCGCCGTGATGCCGCGGCCCGGGCGGTCCGCGGGGACGTTGGCCGCCACCTTGCGGTCGATCGAGGAGTCCATCGGGTCGCCCAGGCGCAGCTCGAAGCGGGTGCCGATGGCGTCGCGCAGCTGGGCGCGGACGCCGATCCACTGGTTGAGCGAGACGATCACGTGGATGCCGAAGCCGAGCCCGCGCGCGGCCAGGCCGGTGATCTGCTCCTCCAGCTGCTCGTACTCCTGGCGGATCGTCGTCCAGTTGTCCACGAACAGGAAGACGTCGCCGAACTCGCGCTCGTCCGTGCTCTCGGTGAACTCGGACCGGCGGGCGCGGAACGCCGCCATCGACTCGATCCCCTGCGCCGCGAAGAACTCCTCGCGCTGCTCCAGCAACGTCGTCAGCTCGGCCACCACCCGGCGGCAGCGCTGCGCGTCCCGGCGGGTCGCGTACCCCGACACGTGCGGCAGCCCGGCGATCGGCGCCAGCGCGCCACCGCCCATGTCCAGCACGAACAGCTGCACCTCGGCCGGGGTGTGCGTCAGCGCGAGCATGCCCGCGATGTCCTTCATCAGCGTCGACTTCCCGCTCTGCGGCGCGCCGACGATCAGCGCGTGCCCGGCCGCGCCAGAGAAGTCGGCCCAGTGCAGGTCGCGGCGCTGCTCGAACGGCTTGTCCACCAGCGCCACCGGGATCGTCAGCTTGCCGTTGCCGCCCCAGCCGAGCGGGCACAGGCCGCGCGCCGCGTCTTCGCCGAGCGGTGGCAGCAGCTGGTCCAGCGTCGGGGGTTCGGCCAGCGGCGGCAGCCAGATCTGGTGCGCCGCCGGGCCGCGGCCCTCCAGGCGCGACAGCATCGCGCCGATGATCGTTTCGCCGGTACCGCCCTCCGCAGGAGCCGCGGACACCTCGGTCGTCACCGGGATTTCCACCGGCGCCAGGGAAAACGGCAGCACGCCGAGCTCCTGACCGTCCTCGCGCACGACCGTGCTGCGCGGCGGCAGTTCCCCGGAGACGTAGGCCGCCTTGAGCCGGATCAGCGTTTCGGTGTCGGACTTCAGGTACGCCGACCCGGGCACCGGCGGCAGGTGGTAGGCATCCGCGACGCCCAGCACCGCGCGGCTCTCCGCGGCGGAGAACGTCCGCAGGCCGATCCGGTAGGACAGGTGCGAGTCGAGCCCGCGCAGCCGGCCCTCCTCCAGCCGTTGCGAAGCCAGCAGCAGGTGAATCCCGAGCGACCGCCCGAGCCGGCCGATCGCGACGAACAGGTCGATGAACTCCGGCCGGGAGGACAGCAGCTCGCTGAACTCGTCGATGATCACCAGCAGCGACGGCAGCGGGTCCAGGGGCGCGCCGTCCGCGCGGGCCTTCTCGTAGTCGCGCACCGACGCGTAGTTCCCGGCCGCGTGCAGCAGTTCCTGCCGCCGCAGCAGCTCGCCGTTCAACGCGTCCGCCATCCGGTCGACCAGCGCGAGGTCGTCGGAGAGGTTGGTGATGACGGCGCACGTGTGCGGCAGCCCGGTCATCCCGGCGAAGGTCGCGCCGCCCTTGAAGTCGATGAGCGCCAGGTTGAGCGTCTCGGACGAGTGCATCACGGCCAGCGCCGTCACCAGCGTCCGCAGCAGCTCGCTCTTGCCCGACCCGGTCGCGCCGATGACCAGGCCGTGCGGGCCCATGCCGCCCTCGGCCGACTCCTTGAGGTCCAGCTCGACCGGACGGCCCTCGGGGTTCACGCCCAGCGGGATCCGCAGCCGGTCGCGGGCCGCCCGCGGGGCCCACGTCACGGCCGTGTCGGTGTCGCGCGGGTCGCCGATGCCGAGCAGCCCGGCCAGCCCGAACGTCGCGGACATCGGTTTCTCGCCGACGACCGCGGCGGGCGTGTGCAACGGCGTCAGCATCCGCGCGAGGGCTTCCGCGGCGCCGCGGTCGAGGACGTCCGGGCGGCCGAGGAAGCCGAGCCGCTGCTCGCCGCCTTCGCCGACGACCATGCCGAGGGACTCCGGTGCGGTGTGCAGGCTCAGCAGCTTCTCGGACGACGACGTCCGCGGGTGCTCCTGCCCGACCTCGATCACCGTGACGCCGAGCCGCCCGTCCGAGCCGATCAGCCGGGGCTCGCCGTGGGCGTTGCCGCCGTCGACCAGGACGATGAGGTGGGGCAGGTCGAGCTCGGCCGCCGCGCGCCGGCTGAACGCGGGCCGTTCGCCCAGGTCGGCGCCCAGCAGCTCGGCCAGCCCGGCCGCGGTGTCGGCGGCCAGCCGCCGCGAGCCGACGGCGTCGGCCGCCCCGGCCGCCGTCGCGTGCGGCAGCCACTTCGCCCATTCCCAGTCGTGCTGCCGGTCCGGCGACACGCAGAGCGCGACCCGCAGGTCCGCGGGGGAGTGGAAGGTGACGAGCTGGCACAGCAGCGCCCGCACCAAGCCGAGCACGGCCGGCCGCCGCCCGGCCACGGTGACCGCGGCGAACGACCGCAGCGACAGGGCGACCGGCAGGCCGTCCACCGTCGAGTAGGTGCGGATGAAGTGCTTGAGGCTGGTGGAGGACACCGGGTCCAGGTCTTCCAGCGGCACGGTCTGCGGCGCCTTCAGCGGCGTCGCGAGCCGCTGCGGCCCGGTGCCCGCGCGCACCTGCGCGAACTGCGGCTCGGTGCGGCGCCGGTCCCACAGCTTCCCGGTCTCGACGTAGGCCCACAGGTCGGCCGGGTCGGGCTGGACGGCGACCATGGCCGCGCGCTGGCCGTCGGCGATCTCGCGGACCTGGGCGCGCAGCCCGGAGAGGTACCGCTGGTAGTCCCGGCGCTCGTCGTTGATCTGCGCCTTCTTCGCCATCCCGCCGCGGCCCAGCGACATCACCACCATGCCGCCCATGGCGCAGAGGAACAGGGCACCGAAGATCCACGTCATCACGCCGCCGTCGCGTCCGATGTAGACGAACGACATCGCGCCCATGCCGAGCATCATCGGCAGGAACATCATCAGCTGGACCATGCCGCCGGACGAGCTCTTCGGGAGCATCGGCGGCGACTGCAGCACGATCTCGGACGGGCGCTCGGGGATGAGGCTCATGCGGCAATGCTCCAGCGGATCGGGGCGGCTCTGACCGGTATTTTGGCCACTTGCCGACACACCGCGGTGGGTACTTTTGCCGTCCGCCCGCTTCCGGGGCCGAACTTACGCTCAGCCGAGCACACACCCCGGAAGGAGACCCATGGCCGGCGAGTACCGGGCTGAGCCCGAGGCGATGCGCTCCGCCGTGGGCAACGTCGGGGGCATCATCGCGCACGGCATCAACGCGGTGGCCGACCTCGAACGGCTCGTCGTGCAGCCGATGTCGTTCGCGACCTTCGGCAGCGCGGTCGCCGCCGCGAACGCGGCCCTGCACTCCGGCCAGATCACCGCCGTCCGCACGCTGCTGCAGCTGCTGCAGCAGATCAACGGGCTGGTCAAGGCCAGCGCCGACGCCTACCAGGCGGCCGACCAGGACGTCGCCTCCGGCTACGGCGGCGGGCACGCCCCGGCGAGCACCGCGTCGTCGATCTGGGGCAGCTCGCACGCTTCCGAGCTCGCCACCCTGGCCATCAACGACAGCGCGGGCGCCCACGGCGAGCCGTCGTCGGTCGGGAACGTGCTGCGCTACCTGGGAGACGCGCGGCTGGGCCGGCTCGGCGACCACCCGATCACCGACACGCGCTTCCACGGTGTCGCCGATTTCAACGACTGGCTGGCCGGCGACGCCGACAACCAGGCGCGGGTCGGGCTGATCGAGGTCTACGCCGGCACCGCGCGGACGTTCTCCGACGTGCCCGGCGGGGTGCACAGCGGCGACGTCGTGGTGGTGGAGCCGCTGCTGTTCTCCGACCGCCAGCCGGTCATCGGCGTCGCCGGCGACGGCGGCCGCCTCTACAACCACGGGCTGCTCGACGCCCGCACCGGCGGGCTGGCGAAGGTCAGCGTCTACCGGCCCGCCTCCGTCGTCTGATCGTCCGCCCCTCGAACCTGATGTGAGGACCGATGCTGACTTTCCCGAACTCCAGCGCGATGGACGCGACCGCGTCTTCGGGCGGCCCGATCACGATCCTGCCGCAGATCGTCACCGGGCAGCCGGAGCAGATCGCGAAGCACGTGGTGGACCTGGTCCGCAAGGCCGAGCAGTTCATCAGCATGTACAACGAGCTGACGAAGGCCGCCGACCAGCTGGGCAAGATCTGGTCGGGGGCGGCGAGCGAGTCGGCGCTGAAGAAGATCAGCGACTCGCTCGACCAGCTGACGAAGATCATCAACGTCGTCCAGAAGGGCGCCGAGCTGCTCGGCGTCTCCGGCACGCTGATCAAGACCGCGCAGGAGGCCTACCGCGCGGTCGTCTCCGCGGTGAACCCCACGGTCGCCGCGCTGATGTCGAACTGGTGGACCTACGGGGCGGCGGTCGCTTTGTCGACCGCGACGAGTGCGTCGCTGCGGGCGTTCATCACCGCGATCGGCGCGCTGCTCAAGGCGCTCGGCGCGGTGGACCTCGCCCAGCAGGTCACCACGCTCGCGCAGGTCATCGGCGAGATCGAGAAGCTCTTCCACCACTCCTCCGGCAGCTCGGGTGCGACGGCGCCGTCGATCGGGAGCACCCCGGTCACCGCGCCGCAGACCCCGCCGCCGGTGGCGAGCCCGTCGGGGCAGCAGGCGGTGGCGGGCGGGAGCGGCGGGGGGATCCCGCAGCAGCCTTCGTTCACCGACTACACCCCGCCCGCGCTCGCCACCGGCGGCGGTTCCAGCGGCGCCGGTGCCACCGGTGCCACCGGTGCCACGCCCGCGAACAGCTGGATCCCCGTCGACCACCCGGCGACGACGCCTTCGGTGCCCGCGCCCGCGCCCGCGCCGTCGATCCCCGCCCCGGCGGCCGGGCACGCCGACGAGGTCGTCATCCACACCAACCTGACCACCGGTGAGTCCACTGTGGAGGCTCCGGGCGGCCAGGACTTCGACCTCGACATCGACCTGGACTTCAACGGCAAGCACTTCAGCCAGCACGTCGGCTACGACGCGGCCGGGAACTAGCCGGTGGCGGGCTCGGGGGTGGTCGACGCGTCCGGGGTGGTCAGCTCCGTGCTGTCCGGCTACCGGCGCGTGCTCGTCGAATGCCGCCGGCGCGTCACCGGGGACCCCGGGGCGCTGAGCGCGGCCTCGCAGCGAGTCGCGACCCGCGCGTCGGCGGTTTCCGGCCAGGCGAAGGAAATCGACGAGTCCGCGAAGGCCCTGCACGCGGACTGGGACGGCGACGCCTACACGGCTTTCGCGACGGCCGCGGGCGAGCTCGGCAAGGAGCTCGCCGACACGGCCGCGAAACTCGGCGACCAGGCGAACCGGCTCGCCACCGCGGCCCGGCTCGTGCAGTCCGCGGAAGCCGCCATCGACTCGGTGCTCGCGCAGTTCGATCAGTACGCCGCCCAGCTGACGGCGCAGGCCCGCGCGGTGAACTCCGCCTCGGTCGGCGCGTTCATCCAGGCCGCGCGGCAGCTGGGGGAACAGAGCGTCGCCGCGGCCCGCGAGGTCGTCGAGGAATTCTCCGACGCGCTCGCCGAGCTGTTCCCGCCCGAAGGCGTCGGCCGGCTGGAGCACGAGCTCGGCAAGTGGGCCCGCGGGCCGCTGCACTGGCTCAACGGCGAGCCCCTCGACGGCCGGAAGCGGCCGCGGACCGTGCCGTCGTGGTTCGGCAATTCCGGCTGGAAGAAGCTCACCTGGGACGGCCTCGAAGGCACCCGGGCGCCGAAGAAGGCGGACACGCCGTTCGGGCAGCCGGAAGCCTCCGGGCTGAAGGAGAAGATCGGCCGCAACACCGAGATCACCTACTACAAGTTCCAGCACGAGCAGGACGGCTGGTCCCCGGAGTACGACGGGAAGATCACGTCGAAGGGCTGGGACGCCTCCGCGTCCGGGCACGCGGAACTCGCGGCGCTGCACGGGGAAGCCGAGGCCAAGAAGGCGTGGGGTGTCGCCGAAGCCCACGCCAAGGGCACGGTGTTCGCCGGCGGCGAGGCGAGCGCGTCCGGCACGATCGGCGCCCACGGCGTCGGCGCGCACGCGAACGCTTTCGTGGGCGGGAAGGTCGAAGGCGAAGTCGCCGCGGACGTCGCGGGCATCGGCGTCGGCGCGAACGGCACGCTGCAGTACGGCCTCGGCGCGCAGCTCGACGCCCAGGCCGTCTACGACGCCGGGCACCTCAAGGTGAACTTCAAGGCGGGCGCGGCGCTCGGCCTCGGCCTGGGGGTCGGCGCGAAGATCGACATCGACCTGCCGAAACTCGGCCACACGATCGGCGAATACGGCGGCGCGGCGGTCGACGCCGTCAGCCACGCGGCTTCGGACGCGGCCGACGCCGTCGGTGCCGCTTGGGACGACGCGGTCGCGTACGTGGGGCTGTGATGACCCTTCCCCTCGACTTCGTCATCCCCGACGGCTGGACCGCCGTCGACCCGGGCGACTCCGGCGCGGTGTTCGTCGCCGTGCACGACGCCGCACCGGGCGAGTTCGTCCCGAACATCACGGTGAGCGTGCAACAGCGGCCGGACGACACGACGATCGACGCGATCGCGGACGAAGCCGTCGAACGCCTTTCGCGGACGCTGGCCGGGCTCGAGGTGCTGAGCCGCCGCGACGTCGGCGACCCGGCCGCTCCCGCCGTCATGCAGCTGCTGCGGCTGCGCACCGGCGAAGGCACCGAGCTGATCCAGACCCAGGTGCACCTGACGGTCCCCGGCGCCACGCCGGCGGAGCGGCTCGTGCTCGAGCTCGCCTGCACGGCCGCGCCCGCGACCGCCCGGCGGCTCTCACCCGGTTTCCAGCGGTTCGTGGCCAGCGTCCACGTCCGCCAGCACGAAGGGAAGCAACAGTGACCGATCCGTACGCGGTGCCCGACATGGACGAGCTCCTCTCCCAGGTGCGCAAGCAGACCGAGGAAGTCCAGCGGATCCAGCGCACGGTCGAGGCGATGGAGATCAAGGCGCACTCGCGGCAGAACGAGGTCACCGTCACCCTCCGCGGCGACGGCCGCTTCACCTCGATCGACATCGACCCGCGCGCGATTCGCGAGTACGACGCCCGCAACCTCTCGGAGATCGTCCTGGAAGCGGTGAACGCCGGGCTGCAGAAACTGGCCGAGGCGTCGAGCGCCAAGTTCGCGCCGGTCATCGCGGCCGCGAAAGACGTGTGATGACCGCTTCTCTGACCGGCACCACCCGGCGGGTCACGGTGGTCACGCCGCGGGCCCGCGTCGACGTCGCCCTGCCGCAGCAGTCGACGTTCGCCGAGCTGGTGCCGCAGCTGGTCCGGCTCGCCGGCGCGTCCGGGCAGGCGTCGGCCGAACACCCCGGCTGGGTGCTTTCCCGGCTCGGCGGCGCACCACTGGCGCTGGGCCTGAGCGTCGCCGCGGCCCAGATCCGGGACGGCGAAGTGCTGCACCTGACCCCGCGGGAGCGCCCGCGGGGTCCGCTGCTGTTCGACGACGTCGTCGACTCGATCGCCAGCGTCGCCGACACGTCCGGGGGCTGGGGGCCGTCGGTGGCCCGGCGGTCCGGGCTGGTCGCCGCCGTGGTCCTGTTGCTGGCGGGCGGCCTGCTGGTCCAGGCGGCGGCGTCCGGCAGCGTCCTGGCCCCGATCGGGACCGGGCTGCTGGCTTTGGTGCTGCTGCTCGGCGGCGGCGCGTTGAGCCGCGCGTACGGCGACGCCGAAGCGGGCGCGGCCGGGTCGCTGGCCGGCGTCGGCGTGGCGCTGCTGGCGGGGATGTCGGTGCTGCCACCGCATCCGTTGTTCTCGCTCTCGGCGGGCCCCCTGGCCGCGGGTTTCGCGGCCGTGACGGTGTACGGCGTGCTGGCGGCGGTCTCGGTGGCGGACCGCCTGCCGTGGTTCGTGGCGATCACGGGCGCGGCGGGCTTCGGCGCGGTGACGTCCGGGGTCGTGCTGCTGGCCGGCGTCTCCGCGGGTTCGGCCGCCGCCGTGGTCGCGGTGCTGTGCACGGCCTTGGCGGCGGTGGCCCCGATGCTGGCGCTGCGCTTGGCGCGGCTGCCGCTGCCGCGCGTCCCGGACGACATGGAGGCGTTCCGGGCGGACGAACAGCCGTCGCTGGGCACGGAGATGATCGGCCGGACGTCCCGGGCCCAGGCGGTGCTGACCGGGTTGCTGGTGGCCCTCGGGCTGGTGGTGCTGGCGGCGTCGGTGGTGCTTTCTTCGGGCGGGCCGTGGGACGCGGGCCTGGCGGCCTTGCTGGGCGTGGCCTGGATCCTGCGGTCGCGGTCGTACGCCGGCCGCGCGCAGCGGCTGGTGCTGGTCGGCTTCGGCGTGCCCACGCTGGTGTGCGCCGGGGTGTGGCTGGTGGCTTCGGGCGACCGCACGGCGATCTTCGCGGCGGGCTGCGCGGTCGTCCTGGCCGCCGTGCTCTGCCTGGTGTACGCCACCCGGGTGGCGCGCGGGCTGCGTTCGCCGTACTGGTCACGGCTGCTGGACGTGACGGAGTTCCTGGTTCTGCTGTCGCTCGTGCCGGTGGTGGCGATGATCGCGGGGGTGTACGAAGCCGTCCGGGGTTGACGCCGGCGCGTGAACGCTGTTAATACTGATCGGTGGGAGCGCTCCCAGACTGTTCACGCAGTCGACTCAGGGAGATGCTCATGACTTCACGTCGAGACCGGGCCGGGATCGAGGGGTCGCCGCTGCGGCGGCGGACGGTGCTGGCGGCGGGAGCCGCGTTGCCGGTGCTGGCGGGCCGGACACCGGCCGCGGCGGCCAGTGCGGTGGTCGTCGAGCCCGCGAACGTGCAGCAGACGATCCTGGGCTTCGGCGGGATGAACCACACCCTCTGGATCAGTGATCTCAGCGCCGCTCAGCGGGAGACCGCGTTCGGGAACGGGACCGGGCAGCTGGGGTTCACCGTGCTGCGCATCCCGGTGCACGAGGATCGGAACAACTGGAGTCGCGAGGTCGCCACGGCCAAGCGGGCCAGTCAGCTCGGGGCCAAGGTGATCGCCTCGCCGTGGAACCCGCCCGCCTCCATGACCGAGAGCTTCTCCGGGGGGAAGCGGTTGCGGTACAACGCCTATGGGTCTTATGCGCAGCACCTCAACGACTTCACGGCGTTCATGGCGAACAACGGGGTGCCCCTGTACGGGATTTCGGTGCAGAACGAGCCGGATTATGCGCACGACTGGACGGCTTGGACCGCCGCGGAGATCGTGCGGTTCCTGCGGGAGAATGCCGGGTCCTTGAGCACCCGGGTCATCGCGCCCGAGTCGTTCCAGTACCGGAAGGCCATGTCCGATCCTGTTTTGAATGATGCTTCCGCTCTGGCGAATGTGGACATCATCGGTGCGCACCTCTACGGGACCCGGTTCGCCGATCTGCCCTATCCGCTTTTTCAGCAGAAGGGCGGCGGTAAGGAGCTGTGGATGACGGAGGTCTACTACCCGAACAGCACCGACTCCGCCGATCTGTGGCCGCAGGCTCTCGATGTGGGTGAGCACCTGCATCGGGCGCTGGTCGATGGGCGGTTCCAGACCTATGTTTGGTGGTACATCCGGCGGTCGTACGGGCCGATGCGGGAGGATGGGCAGATCAGCAAGCGGGGTGCCTGCATGGCGCACTTCTCGAAGTGGGTCCGGCCCGGGTACTCGCGGGTCACGGCTACCGCCAATCCGCAGGCGAATGTCTATGTTTCCGCGTTCAAGAGCGGGTCTCGGGTTGTCATCGTGGCGATCAACAAGAACACCGCTGCGGTGGATCTTGCGTTCACGGTGCGGGATATCGGTTCCGGGACCGCGCAGAGCTGGGTGACCAGTGGCAGCGCGACCCTGGCGCGGTCCACCGACGTGACCCTGTCGAACGGGGCTTTCACCGCTCAGCTGCCTGATCGGAGCATCAGGACGTTCGTGGTGAACTGAGTCAGCTGTCCAGCGCGAGGGGCAGCGTCTTCCGGACCCCGGCCCCGTGCCGCCCGTGCAGCGGGACCACCGAGGACGGCACGGGAACCGGAGCACCCGGGCGCGCGCCCACTCGGATCGTCACCTCCGCCTTTTCCTTGCCTCCCGCCGTCCGGGTCAGCGTGTACGACGTCGCCGTGAAGGCCGCCCCCGGTACCGCCAAATCCAGTGCCCTCGGTGACCTCTGGGTGAAGCACACCTGGGTGGAATCACCCCACACCCAGGACTTCCAGCGGTCCGGCGCTGCCGTCGCCGCTCCCTGGACGCCCAAGGCCACCCGGAGCTCCTTCGCCAGCTCTCCTGCCTCGAGCACTGTGCTCTGGTACCCGGCCTCGGCCAGCGTTCCCATCAAGCTCAACGCCGCCGATGCGGTGCTTCGCAGTGCTCCCAGCTCGCCGCCTCCGCGGGCCAGGGCCGCTATCGGGGCCTGGTCCGGGCGGTAGCGGACCGCCAGCCAGCGGACCCTCAGCACCTGGTCCCCCCGGGGGATCGCCCACGTCAGCAGCTGGGCCGACGCCAGGGGGATGTCCGCTCGCCGGTAGGCCGCACGCAGGGCCTCGACCAGCGGGCCCGGCGCTCCCGGGCCCGGCGTCAACCGGACCAGGGCACTCCAGCCGCCGTCGATCTCCGCTACGCCGAACCGGTTGCCCGCCCGGTCCACGTGCTGGCGCACCTTCACCGGTCCGGCCACGTTCAACAGCGGGTCCGGGCCTTCGCGGCGGGTGTCGTGGCGGCGCAACCGGAACGCCGTCCACGTTGCCGCCCAGCCCGCCAGGTGCCGCCCCGCGAAGCGGACCGACGTCAGCAGCACCAGCAATCCCGCGCCGATGCTCACCCCGAGCTTGACCGGCTGGGCGACGCCGTCGACCAGCCAGGCGAGCAGCACGGCGATCGCCGCGAGCTCCCACAGCGCCGCCTGGAGCGGGCGGATCGGCAGCAGCCACGGCAGCGGTGTCGCCGCGGGCCGGGACGGTGCCAGGTGGACGGCGGTATCGACGGACACGGGCTCCCCTTTCCCCGGCCCCGACGCTACTGCCTGCCCGGATAGCGCGTGGGCGTAAAAATTACCCTCGCCGCACCCCGGTCCGGTGCCTAGCATCGGCTGCTCGGGAGGATGACGCACACATCCGGGGGCACAACAGCGTGTGGACGCAGCGGGACCAGATCCAGGCGTACCAGTTCCTCCGCCGCAGGCTCGTTTCCGCGCTCGTCGCCGCCGACGCCAACCACCCCGTCTCACCCAGCCGACGGCTCGTGCTGGGCACCGTGCTCGGGGTCGTGGCCGCCCTCCTCGTCACCGCCGTCTTCGGCATCATCGGGCTGTTGAACCCCTCCGGCGGCAAGGACTGGCTGGCCGGCGGCAAGGTGATCGTCGAGGAAGGCACCGGCGCGCGGTTCGTGCTCGGCGCCGACGGCGTCCTGCACCCGGTGCTCAACTACGCCTCCGCGCGGCTGCTGGCCGGCGGCAACGGCGACACCACCGTGTCCGTCTCGCCGGAGAACCTCGGCAAGGCCGGCCGCGGCACCCAGATCGGCATCCCCGGCGCGCCCGACTCGCTGCCGTCGTCGAACGCGCTCGTGACCGTCCCCTGGACGAGCTGCAGCCGGACCACCCAGGACGCGCCCGCGTCGGCCGAGCCGCGCACCGCCGTCCTGCTCGCCGCACCCGCATCCGGTGTCGAGCTGCCGCGGGACCAGGGCGTGATCGTGCGGCTGCCGCAGGGGGAGCGCTTCCTGCTCGCCGGCGGGCGGCGCTACCAGCTGAGCGACGAGGCCGCGACCGCGCTGCAGTTCGACAGCTACCCGACGATCGCGGTGTCGTCGCGGTGGATCGACACCGTTCCGGCCGGGCGCGACCTGACGGCGTTGCCCGTCGACGGCGCCGGCGACCGGGGGCCGCGGGTCGGCGGCCGGGACACCCGGGTCGGCCAGGTCCTCGCCGTCGTGGACGCGATGGCCGCGCCCGGCGCCGCCACTTCGTACTACCTCGTGCGCCGGGACGGGCTCGAGCCGGTCGGGCAGACCGAGGCGAGCCTGCTGGTCACCACCGAGGCGAACGCGTCCGCCTACGAAGGGACGCCGAAGCCGGTCGACGTGCGCGCGGCCGACGTCGCCGCGGTCGCGAAGGCCGGCGCGCCGCGGGTCGGCGGGGCCGATCCGGCCGCCTACCCCGACCGCATCCCCGGCAAGGCGCCGATCACCGGGAACTCCGTGGCGCTGTGCGTTCAGGGCAGCCGGTTGCTCGTTTCGGCCGAATTCCCGCTTCCTGTTGGGGCCAAAGCCATCCAGGTCGCCACCCGGACCGAAGCAAGGGTGGCGGACGAGGTTTTCGTACCTCCTTCGGGGGGAGCCGTCGTCGTCGAAGCCGGTTCGGCCACCGCGTACCTGGTGACCGACACGGGCCGGAAGTACCCGGTGGTGAATGCGCAGGCCTTGGCCTCGCTCGGCTACGGAGGCGTCGCCAAACCGCCGGTCACAGGTAGTTTGCTGGCATTGGTGCCGACGGGCCCCGCGCTGGACCCGGCCACGGCCGGGCGGCCGGCTCCGTCGGGTGGAACGGGGTGAAAGTCGTGCACATGACAGAAGAGCGTCCGACCGAGGGTGAGCTGGACCAGGGGCGGGTCCGGGTCGCGGTCATCGAAGACCACCCGTTGTACCGCGTCTCCGTCGAACGCGTGCTGGCCGAAGCCGACTTCGTCGAGCTCGGCGCGGTCGTCGATTCGGTCGCCCGGTTCCACGTGCACCGGCAGCCGCCGGGCAGCGTGGTCCTGCTCGACCTGGGCCTGCCGGGCGTCGCGGGGGCGGCGGCCGTGCTGGAGGTGTGCGAGCTCGGGCACCACGTGCTCGTCGTCTCCGCGCAGGCGGAACCGGAGGTCGTGCTCGG
This sequence comes from Amycolatopsis sp. NPDC003731, assembly GCF_053586895.1. Classification (NCBI taxonomy): domain Bacteria; kingdom Bacillati; phylum Actinomycetota; class Actinomycetes; order Pseudonocardiales; family Pseudonocardiaceae; genus Amycolatopsis; species Amycolatopsis sp. NPDC003731. The sequence continues at coordinate 57,054 of NZ_JBSFNC010000009.1, forward strand.
TGCGATCGCGGCGGGGGCGCGCGGGTTCCTGTCGAAGGACGTCGACGCCGACGAGCTGCTGATCGCGATCAAGACGGTCGCCGGCGGCGGCGCGTACGTCTCGGCGGTGGTCGCCGGGATGATCATGAAGGACAACGCCGACCGGCCCGCCGTGTCGGCCGAAGCCGAGCTGTCCCCGCGCGAGGAGCAGGTGCTGCGCCTGGTGGCGGCCGGGGAGCGGGACGTCGACATCGCGCTGATCCTCGGCATCGGCGTCCGGACGGTCCGCGGCTACCTCGACCGCATCCGCGACAAGACCGGCGAGCGGCGGCGGCCGGGCCTGGTCAAGGAGGCCATCCGGCGCGGCCTGATCGGCGAGGCCGGCCCCCGGCGCGGCGGCCGCAAATGAGCGGGCGCATCCCGGTCGGGGTGATCGAGGACCACCCGCTCTACCGGTACGCGCTGAGCCGCGTGCTCACCGAGGCGCCCGACATCGAGCTCGGCGCGGTCGCCGACTCGGTGGCCCGGTTCGCGGTCCAGGACCAGCCGGCGGGCAGCGTCGTCGTCCTCGACCTCAAGCTCCGGGGCGTCCAGGACGCGGCCGCGGTCCTGGAAGTGGGGCAGATGGGGCACAAGGTGCTGGTGGTGTCCGCGCACGCGGAACAGCCGGAGGTGCTCGGCGCGATGCAGGCGGGGGCGAAGGGCTTCCTGTCCAAGGACGTCGACGGCGACGAGCTCCTGCGGGCGATCCGCACGATCGCCGACGACAACGCGTACGTGTCCCCGACGCTGGCCGGGATGATCATCCAGGACAGCGAAGAGCGGCACGCGGGCCCGAAGATCGTGCTGTCGGAACGGGAAAAGCAGGTCCTCCGCCTGGTGGCGGCGGGGGAGCGGGACGTCGACGTGGCGGAGATCCTCAACATCAGCGTCCGCACGGTCCGGTCCTACCTGGACCGCATCCGCGACAAGACCGGCGAACGGCGGCGCGCGGGCTTCGTGCGCGTCGCCATCCGCGAAGGCCTCTTGCGCTAGAGGCGCCGGTTGGCCAAGGCTCCCGTGGCGGCGCGGGCCTTGGCCGACACCGCCGGATCGACGTCCACGAGCAGCGTCTCCGGCGCCGCCCCGGCCTGGGCGGCCACCCGGCCGAAGCCGTCCGCGACCAGCGAGTACCCGATGCCCGTCGGCGCCTTCGGGTTGACCGTGACGCCCGTCGCCGCGGGGTCGGCCTGGCCGCACGCCAGCACCCAGCAGCCCGAGTCCAGGGCCCGCGCCCGCACCAGCACCTCCCACTGCTCGCGCTTGCCCTCGCCCGCGCCCCACGACGCCGGCAGCAGCACGACGTCGGCGCCGTCGTCGGCCAGCGCGCGGAACAGCTCCGGGAACCGCACGTCGTAGCAGGTCGCGACGCCGTAGACGACGCCGTCCAGCTCGAACGTGGTCGCGGTGGACCCGGGCGCCACCGTGTCGGACTCGGCGAACCCGAAGGCGTCGTAGAGGTGGATCTTGTCGTAGCCGCGGTGGTGCCCGCCGCCGGTGACCAGGAGCGTGTTGCGGACCCGCCCGTCGTCGGCCGGGGTGAACATGCCGGCGACGACGACCACGTCGTACTCGGCGGCGATCGCGGCCACGGCCGACGCCCACGGGCCGTCGAGCGCTTCCGCGACCGGCTCGAGGGGTCGTCCGAAGCGCGCCATGGTCGCTTCGGGGAACACGACGATCCGCGCGCCGTCCGCCACCGCGGCCTCGACGCCTTCGCGAACGAGCTTCAGGTTCGCCTCCGGATCGTCACCCGAGTTGACCTGGCACAACGCGATTCGCGCCACCGCTGCCTCCTGCATGCTGGGATCGGCCGTCACCGGGGAGTATCGCTGAAAAGCCGCTGGGTGTGACCTCGTACCCTGGGGGCATGTTGAACCGCACCGACCTGCGCGGGCAGGTCCCGACCGCCGCCGAACTGCGCGCCACGCTCCCCCGCGCCGAATACGACGTGGACGCGGCGCTGCATCACGTGCGCCCGGTGGTCGAGGCGGTTCGTGACCGCGGTGTCGAAGCCGTCCTCGAATACACCGAGAAGTTCGACAAGGTGCGCCCGGCGTCCGTGCGCGTGCCGCGGGCGGCGCTGACCCGCGCTCTGGAGGAGCTCGACCCCGCGGTGCGGGCCGCGCTGGAGGAGTCGATCGCCCGGGCCCGGAAGGTGCACGCCGAGCAGCGCCGCACCGACGTCACGACCACCGTCGTCGAGGGCGGCACGGTCACCGAGAAGTGGGTGCCTGTGGAGCGCGTCGGGCTGTACGCCCCGGGCGGGCTGGCCGTGTATCCCTCGACCGTGGTGATGAACGTCGTCCCGGCGCAGATCGCCGGGGTCGGCTCGCTGGTCGTCTGCTCGCCGCCGCAGGCCGCGTTCGACGGCCTGCCGCACCCGACCATCCTCGCCGCGGCCGAGCTCCTCGGCGTCGACGAGGTGTGGGCGGCCGGCGGCGCGCAGGCCGTCGCGCTGCTGGCGTACGGCGGCACGGACACCGACGGCGCCGAGCTGGCGCCGGTCGACGTCGTCACCGGCCCCGGCAACATCTACCTCACCGCGGCCAAGCGGCTCCTGCGCGGCCTGATCGGCATCGACGCCGAAGCCGGGCCCACCGAGATCGCCATCCTCGCCGACGAGACGGCCGACCCGGTGCACGTCGCCGCCGACCTGATCAGCCAGGCCGAGCACGACCCCCTGGCGGCGAGCGTCCTGGTGACGACGTCGACCGAGCTGGCCGACGCCGTCGACCAGGAGCTGGTCGACCGCGTCGCCGCGACGAAGCACAGTTCGCGGGTCGCCGAAGCCCTGGCCGGCAAGCAGTCCGGCGTCATCCTGGTGTCCACAGTGGAGGACGGGCTCCGGGTCGTCGACGCCTACGCCGCCGAGCACCTGGAGATCCAGACGGCGGACGCGCGTGCGGTCGCCGCCCGGGTCCGCAACGCGGGCGCGATCTTCGTCGGCGCGTACGCCCCGGTGTCGCTCGGCGACTACTGCGCCGGGTCCAACCACGTGCTGCCCACCGGCGGGTTCGCCCGGCACTCCTCGGGCCTGTCCGTGCAGAGCTTCCTCAAGGGCATCCACGTCGTGGACTACTCCGAGGAGGCGCTGCGCGAGGTCGCCGGCCGCGTCGTCGCGCTGGCCGACGCCGAGGACCTGCCCGCGCACGGCGAGGCCGTCGCCGCCCGCTTCGGAGGTGCGGTCCGATGACGATCGGCGAAGAGGTCACGCTGGACCAGCTGCCGCTGCGCGACGACCTGCGCGGCAAGTCGCCCTACGGGGCGCCGCAGCTGGACGTCCCGGTCCGGCTGAACACGAACGAGAACCCCTACCCGCCGCCGCCCGCGCTGGTCGCGGACGTGGCGGAGGCCGTTCGCGCGGAGGCGGCCGAGCTGCACCGCTACCCGGATCGCGACGCGCTGGCGCTGCGACAGGACCTGGCGGACTACCTGAGCGTGTCGACGCGGGTGGTGCTGTCGGAGGCGAACGTCTGGGCGGCGAACGGGTCCAACGAGGTGCTGCAGCAGATCCTGCAGGCGTTCGGCGGTCCCGGGCGCAGCGCGCTGGGCTTCGAGCCGTCGTACTCGATGCACCCGATCATCGCGTCCGGCACCCGCACCGAGTGGGTCCCGGCGCCCCGCCGCGACGACTTTTCGCTGGACACGGCCTCGGCGGCCGCTCTCGTTCGCTCGAAGCGGCCGGACATCGTGTTCGTGACCAGCCCGAACAACCCGACGGGCGGCTCGATCCCGCTCGACGAGCTGCGCGCGTTGCTCGACGCGGCCACTGGAATGGTGGTCGTCGACGAGGCGTACGCGGAGTTCTCGTCCCAGCCGAGCGCGGTCTCGCTGCTGGCGGACTACCCGTCGTCGTTGATCGTGTCGCGGACGATGAGCAAGGCGTTCGCCTTCGCGGGCGGCCGCCTCGGCTACCTGGCGGCGGCGCCGGCGGTGGTCGACGCCCTGCAGCTGGTGCGCCTGCCCTACCACCTCTCGCGGCTGACGCAGGCGGCGGCCCGGGCGGCGCTGCGGCACGCGGACGCCACTTTGGACAGCGTGCACAAGCTGGCGGCGGAGCGCGACCGCGTCGTGGAGGCGTTGGCGGGACTGGGGTACGACCCGGTGCCGAGCGACTCGAACTTCGTCCTCTTCGGACGGTTCGCGTCCCCGGCGGCGGCTTGGCAGTCCTATTTGGAGCGCGGGGTGCTGATCCGCGACCCGGGCATCCCCGGTCACCTGCGCGTGAGCATCGGCACCCCGGAAGAGAACGACGCCTTCCTCGAGGCGAGTAAGGAAGTTTCCCGATGACCCGCATCGGCAAGGTCGAACGGACCACCAAGGAGTCCTCGATCTCCGTGCAGCTGGACCTCGACGGGACGGGCGAGGTCGAGATCTCGACCGGCGTCCCGTTCTACGACCACATGCTGACGGCGTTCGGCGTCCACGGCTCGCTCGACCTGAAGGTGGAAGCCACCGGCGACGTCCACATCGACGCCCACCACACGGTCGAGGACACGGCGATCGTGCTGGGCCAGGCGATCCGCCAGGCCCTGGGCGACAAGAGCGGAATCCGCCGCTTCGGCGACGCCTGGATCCCGATGGACGAAACCCTCGCCCACGCGGCGATCGACGTCTCGGGTCGGCCGTACTGCGTGCACGTGGGCGAGCCGGAGCAGTTCAACACGTTCACGATCGGCGGAAACTACCCGTTCGTGCTGACCCGCCACGTGTTCGACTCGCTGGCGTTCCACGCCCAGATCGCGTTGCACGTCCGAGTGATCCACGGCCGCGACCCGCACCACATAGCGGAGGCGGAGTACAAGGCGGTCGCCCGCGCGCTGCGCGCGGCAACGGAGCCGGACCCGCGCGCGGGCGGCATCCCCTCGACGAAGGGCGTCCTGTGAGCAACGGCGTGGTCGGGGTGCTGTTGCTCGCCCTCGGAGGTTTTCTGGTGGGCGGGGTCTGGTCGACCTGGAAGTCGTCGAAGTTCATGGCGGCGGTCCTGGGCATCGCGGCCCTGCTGGCCATCGGCGGCGCGATCTTCTGGCTCTCGAGCTGACGCCGAGCGCCCCGGCGGTACCATGACCGACCGTGGGCAGAGCCGGACTTCTCGTGATCATCCTGGGTATCGCCGGGCTTTTCGCGCACCGCGTCATCACCGTTCCCCCGAAGGGCACCGATTTCGTCACGGGCGGCTCGTGGGTCGCGGTCGGCATCGGCGTCGTGCTGCTGCTGACCGCGATCGCTCAGCACGGTTACGGCTACGGGGTGTTCCCGCTGACCCTCGGGGTCGGGATACTCGTCGCCGACTGGGTGACGCACTTTTCCCGCGCCATGCACGATCCGCAGCCATTGCTCGGCCTTCTGGTTACGCTGCTGATCGGCGCCGGGGCGGTCTCCGTGTGCTACGCCGGGGGCGGGGAAAACGCGGTCGTCAGGTTGCCCTTGTTCGCCGTGGCCTCCCTGGTGAGCGACATCTTCGTCGACTTCGGTGCCGGCTGGGACGACCTGGTGAACCTGAGCACGGCGGCGTTCGCCGCCGCCTTCGTCATCACCGCGGCGGTTGTGGTCTTCGTGGACGACACCCTGCCGGGCTCCGGGGTCGCGACGGATTACTACGGGAGCTTGCTGCTGCTGGTGGCGGGCATCGGGACCGGCGTGGCCGTTGTGCTGGTCACCACCGTGGCGACCTTCGACTTGCCGGGTTTCGTCGACTTCCTGCTGACGGCGGCCGCGGTGGTCGGCGGGTACCTGGTCGTGCCGTTGCTCGCGTTCTTGCTGCTCTGCGCGCTGGCCGACGACCTGCTCGACAACGAGTCCAGCGACGTGGTCGGGGATGCCATCGACAACATGGAGCACGAACTCGCCGCGCTGAGCTCGCTGGTCACCGGTTTCGCCTTCGTGGCGGCGCTGGCCGCACTGATCTTCGGGGAGCCGCCGGGCTGGCTGGTGGCCGTCCTCGTGGTGGTGGCGGTCGCCGCGGCCGCGGCCGCGACGCGGACCGGGTACCTGGCGTTCACCGAACTGGCGCGGCTGATCAAGGCGCGGGCCGTGCCCGGCCGGATCGCCGAGGCGCTCAACGATCTGCGCCGGTCCGACCCGGTGTTCCGCCTTCTTCCTCATGCAGGAACGCCGTGACCTCACTGATGAGGTCCGGGTCGGGCCACCGATCGCGCAGCATGCCCCGCGCGATCCACGCCGCCTCGTCGCGGTGGCCGAGGTCGGCGAGTTCCCTGATCGCTTGAATGCGCAGGGGAGTGGGCAGCCTGGCGGCGGTGAGCAGCATCGCCATGGCGGTTCCCCAGAGTTGCCTGGCTTCGACGTCGCTGACCGGCTCGGTGCCCGCGATCAGTTCGCCGACGTCCCAGTCGCCGCTTTCCCACGCCCGGCCGGTGGCCAGGTCGTAGCGCAATTGCTTGACGGCGCCGAGCGCCTGCGCCAGTTCGGCCACTCGGAGTTTCCGCAGGGCTTCCACCGCGGAGACCGTCTGGCCGGCGTGCGCCAGTTCCGAGACGAACCGCAGCCGGGCGAGCACGGGCCAGATCGACTGTTTCGCGGCCGAGGCGAGCGCGGTGTTCGTCGTGCCGCCACGCGGGAAGCCGCTCACGAGCGCGTCGGCCTCGGCGATGGTGTGCAACCGCAGGCGGCCGGACCCGTTCCGGAGTGGTGGTCGCGGCTTCGGCCTGACCGGCCGGGTCTTGGCCCGCGGAACCGGCTTTTCCGTCGGGCGGTGGGCGCGGTTGCGGACCAGTGCGAACTCGCCGATCGAGTCGCTGTGCATGATCTTCGGTTCGGGGTGATCGCGCTCGCGCATCCGGCGGCACAGCTGCCGGTAGATCGTGAACAGCGGGAGCACCGGCCCCTCACCGGGCAGCCCGTCCCGCAGCACCGTGATCAGCTCACCCGAGAACACCGTGTGGCGCTCGCCCTCGACGAACAGCGCCGCCAGGTGCCGGGGCGCCGACGCCAGGCCGCACGTACCCTTCGCCTCGATCTGTTCGAGGACGCCGGAAGTCTCGTCCGCCATCGGGGTGCCGAACGCACGACCGGAGTAGCAGCAGTCCACGATGAAGATCTTGACCTCGGCTTCGCTGTCCCGGACGGCCCGGCGCAGGATGTCGGCACGCAGCGAGCGGAATTCCTTTTCGGCTTTGATCGTGTCACTCGTGGCGAGCAGCAGCTCGCCGTCGACGTCGACGAGGCCATGGCCGGCGTAGTAGACGACCAAGGTGTCGGTGGCCGTGCGGCACCAGCGCGCGATTTCCACCTCCGCGTCGTCCTTGTGCCGCGGGTTGACCATCGTGCGGACGTTCGCCGGGAGAAAACCGCCGAGCCCGGGATCGACGAGGATGTCGGCGAGGTCCTCCACGTTGGCTCTTGCTTGAGCGATGTCGTGCAGCTCCGGGTCGTCGTATCGGGCGGCGCCGATCAGGATCGCTTTGGCCCCTTGGGGGTCGGCCAGGCGCATTCATTCCTCGCCGAGTTGCTTGGCCAGCGTGACCGCGGCGTCGTTGAGGTCCTTGACGGCGGTCCGGTGAATGCGTTCGCCCTTGAGGGAAACGGTTTTGTCACCCGCCTTGACCGTGATGTCGACCTTCATGCCCCGCGTCCTGAGGTAAGCCACGAGAGCGGTGGTCAGTGCGGTGAAACCGCTGGTGGCCACCAAGGAGACCGTATCGAGCGCCGGGCCCATCGTGCCTTCGGCCGCGGAATGGTCGTCCAGGCGCACTTTCCCCGGAAAATCTTCCTCGAGCCAACGCAGCAGTCCGAGCGCGTCGTCTTCACCCTCGACCTTGATCAGAACTGTCGTCCTCGTCACACGTCGTAGTGTAATTCGTGGCCCGCGGAGAACGGAAAAAGCCCGGCCGTGACGTGGTTGTCCACATCACCGCCGGGCCGGTGGGAAATTGTCGTCAGCGATTCGCGCCGACCAGTTCCCGCTCTTCGGGCTCGTCCAGGTGCTTCGTGAGCTTCTCGCCCTCGACGTCGACGTCCGGCAGGATGCGGTCCAGCCACTTCGGCAGCCACCACGCGCTGCGGCCCAGCAGCGACATCACGGCCGGGACCAGGGTCATCCGGACCACGAAGGCGTCCACCAGCACGCCGAACGCCAGCGCGAAGCCGATCGACTGGATCAGCGACGATTCGGCGAGGACGAAGCCGGCGAACACGCTGATCATGATCAGCGCCGCCGCGACGACCACCCGGGCGCCGTGGCGGAAGCCGGTGACCATCGCTTCCTGCGGCTCCGCGCCGTGGACGTGCTCCTCGCGCATCCGCGTCACCAGGAACACCTGGTAGTCCATCGCCAGCCCGAACAGCACGCCGATCAGCAGGATCGGCAGCATGCTCATGATCGGGCCGGTCGACTCGACGCCGAGCAGGTCCGTCAGCCAGCCCCACTGGAACACCGCGACCACCGCGCCGAACGTCGCCGCGACCGAGCCGAGGAAGCCGATCGTCGCCTTCAGCGGCACCACCACCGAGCGGAACACCAGCATCAGCAGCACGAACGCCAGCCCGACGATCAGCGCCAGGTACGGCAGCATCGCGTCCGACAGCTTCTCCGAGACGTCGATGTTCGCCGCGGTCTGGCCGGTGACGGCCAGCTTCGCGTCCAGGTTGCCGGATTCCGCGCGGATCGCGGCCACCAGGTCCTCGGTCTGCGTGCTGCTCGGGCCGCTCTTCGGGATCACCGTGAGCAACGCCGTGTCGCCGGCCTGGTTGAGCCGCGGCGGCGTGACGGCGGCGACGTCGGGCAGCTTCTGGATGTCGGCCGCGGCCTGGCCGAGCGCGGCCTGGCGGTTGCCGCTCGCGGAGACGTCGACGACGACCAGCAGCGGGCCGTTCGAGCCTTCGCCGAAGCTGCGGCTCGCGATCTCGTACGCCTTGCGCTGCGTCGACTCCGGCGCCGCGGTGCTGTCGTTGGGCAGGCCGAGCTGCATGCTCAGCGCGGGCAGCGCGACGACGGCCATCCCGGCCAGCGCGACCAGCAGCACCGGGATGCGGTGGCGGCCGACGAACCGCGCCCAACGCTCGCCGTGCGTCGTTTCGACCGGCTTGCGGCGCAGCCGGATGCGGCCGCCGGCGACCCGGGAACCGGCGAAGCCGAGGATCGCGGGCAGCAGCGTCAGGGCGATGAGCACGGCGATCGCGACGGTGGCGGCCGCGGCGACGCCCATCTGGCCGAGGAACGGGATGCCGATCACGGTGAGACCGGCCAGCGCGATGATGACGGTGAGCCCGGCGAAGACGACGGCGGACCCGGCGGTGCCCGCGGCGCGGCCGGCGGCTTCTTCGGGGTCGCGGCCGATGCCGAGTTCGTGGCGGTAGCGCGAGACGATGAACAGCGCGTAGTCGATGCCGACGGCCAGGCCGATCATCAGCGCCAGCACCGGCGTGTTCGAGTTCAGCTCGAGGAACCCGGACGCGAGGAAGATGCCCGCCATCCCGGTGCCGACGCCGATCAACGCGGTGAGCAGCGGGATGCCGGCCGCGAGCAGCGAGCCGAAGGTGATGATCAGCACGACGGCGGCGACGGCCACACCCAGGCCTTCGGTGGCGCCGGTCGCGGGCACACCCTGCACGGCGTCACCGCCGAACTCGATCGTGAACCCGGCGGCGCGTCCGGCGTTCGCGGTGTCCAGCAGGGCCTGACGGTCCTCGTCGGTCAGTTCGTACGCTTTCGCTCCGTAACTGACCTGGGCGAGCGCGACGCGCCGATCGGGTGAGATGGACTGCGCTTGGAACGGGTCGACCACCGCGGCGACCTTGGGCGCCGTCTTCAGCTGGCCGACGAGGGCTTCGACGGCAGCCTTGCCCTTCGCGTCGGTCACCGTGGTGCCCGCCGGGGCCTCGATGACCACGCGCGCGGTGGCGCCACCGGCGTTGGCCTGCGGGAACTTCTCGGTGAGCTGGTCGATCGCCCGCTGTGACTCGGTACCGGGGATCGTCACCGAGTTCGACAGCTGGCTCGAGAGCGTCAACGCGCCCAGGCCCAGCGCCACCAGGACCGCCGCCCAGACGGCCGCGACCAGCGCTCTGCGCCGGAAGGAGAACCGGCCGAGCCGGTACAGGAAGGTCGCCACGAGTCAGCTCCGTTTCGCCCGAACGGGGTCGGTTCACTCCACAGGGTCGTTTCCAAGCTAGCCGATCGGCAAGGGCGACTCCAAGCCGATCGGCAAGTATGTGACTTGCCGAACAGCAAGGTTTATCCCTAGCCGTTCGGCTAGTAAGGCGGTTTGCCGATCGACAGGGCGTGACGTAGGCTCCGACGGCTCGCTGAGGAGGAAGAATGACCGCCGGCCCGGCCGAGGACACCCGGACCCGACTGCTGCAGACCGCGCTGCGCCTGTTCACCGAACACGGGGTCGAGGGCACGTCGCTGCAGATGATCGCCGACGCGCTGGGCATCACCAAGGCGGCTGTGTACTACCACTTCAAGACGAAGGCGGAGATCACCGAGGCGGTGGCGGAGCCGGGCGTCCGCGACCTGGACGACCTCGTCCGGCGAGCGGCCGCGCTGAAGCGCCGGGGCGCGCAGGTGGATCTGCTGCTGGAGGGGTTCGTCGACCTGGTGATCCGCCACCGGGCGCTGGTGGCGCTGTTCTCGAGCGACCCGGGCATCGCCCGCGCGATCGAGAAGTCCGCCCACGGCGGCATGGAGGGCTTCGGCCGCGCGATGCTGGGCATCCTGTCGGGCCCGGACCCGGACACGACGGCCCGCGTCAACGCCCTGGTGACGTTGACCGGGATCGCCATGGCCGGAGGATCCCCGGACTTGGCCGGCCTGGGTGACGAAGAGCTGCGCACGGAACTCCTGGACGTGGGCCGCCGCCTCCTCGGCCGCCCCCGCCGCCGCCCCCTCACCCCCGTGTCGACCCTGTAATCACGCGTGTCGCCCCTTCAATCACGCGTGATGTCTCCCCGATCACGCGAGTGGAGTTGCCCCCTGGGGCCGGACACCTTGATTCCAGACGGTGGTCTGGAGGGAGGATGTCCTGGTGTCTCGCAGGTCGAAGTATCCGGAGCAGTTCCGTCGTGACGCGGTCGAGCTGGTCAACTCGAGTGATCGGCCGTTGCGGCAGATCGCCCGCGAACTCGGGGTGAACCACGAGACCTTGCGGTCGTGGGTGAATGTGGCCAGGCAGGCTGCGGAGGCTGGGCCGCCGGTGGAGGATCCGGCGGTGGCCGATGAGGTGACGCGGTTGCGGAAGCAGGTCGCTGAGCTGCAGAAGGAGAAGGAGATCCTGCGGAAAGCGGCCGCCTATTTTGCGCGCGAGATGGATCGATGATCTACCGCTACCGGTTCATCTCCGAACACCGCACCGAGTTCGGTGTCAAGCGGTTGTGCCAGGTCCTGGGCCTGCGCCGGCAAGGCTTCCACGAATGGGTCGCCGCCGAGGCGGCGCGGGCCGCCCGCGCGGAGGCCGAGGCCGAGCTGGTCGCGCTGATCGCCTCGATTCATGCCGAGCACCGCGGGGCCTACGGGGTGCCGCGGATCACCGCGGAGCTGCACCGGCGGGGGATCGTGGTGAACCACAAGCGGGTCGAGCGGCTGATGCGCGAACATGGCCTGGCCGGGATCACCCGCCGCAAACGCCGAGCGCTGACCCGGCCTGCGGCCGGCCCGGTCCCGCCGGTGGCCGACTTGATTCGCCGGGACTTCACCGCCACCGCGCCCGGCACACGGTTCGTGGGGGACATCACCTGCCTGCCGACCTTCGAAGGCTGGTTGTATCTGGCCACGGTCATCGACCTGCACACCCGCGAAGTCGTCGGCCACGCCATGGCCAGCCATATGCGCACCGACCTGGTCTGCCAGGCCATCGACCTCGCGACTGCCCGCGGCCTCATCGACGATGATGCGGTGTTCCACTCCGACCGCGGCGTCCAGTACACCTCCAGCCAGTTCCGCACCGCCCTCGCCGAACACAAGATCCGCCCGTCGGTGGGGCGGGTCGGGTCCTGCTACGACAACGCCGTCGCCGAAGCCTTCTTCGCCACCCTCAAAACCGAGATCGGCACCACCATCTGGCGCACCCGCGCCCAGGCTCGCCAGGACGTGTTCACCTGGCTGCGCTACTACAACCACAACAGGCTGCACTCCACCATCGGCCAGAACATCCCGGCCGAAGCCCGTATCAGCTACGCTCAGGCCCACGCTGCCTGAAAACCCCGTGTCCGCCTCACCGGGGCAACTCCACGAGATGCCCCGCTGATCACGCGAGTTCCGCGTCCGATCACGCGAGGGCGTGTCCTTGATCGGTCGGCTCGCGTGATTGGGCGGCGATCTCGCGTGATTGGAGGGTCATGACGCGTGATTGGAGGGTCGACACGGTGTCAGGCGTGGCTGAGGTAGGGCGGGGGGACTGAAGGTGTCAGCCAGACTCCGTTGGCGCTTACCTGGAAGGTGTGGCCGGCCGCGGTCATTGCGGCGGCGTCGATGCGGAGGATCACCGGCTTGCCGCGGCGGGCGCCTACCGTGCGGGCCGTTTCGAGGGTTGCCGACAGGTGGACCGCGTGGCGGTTCATCGGGCGCAAGCCCTCGTGGAAGATCGCGTCGAGGTACTTCGCGACCGTTCCGTGGTAGAGGACGTCCGGGGGTGTTGCGTCCGGCAACGCCAAGTCGACCGGGACGCTGTGGCCCTGGCTGGCGCGGATGCGCGTGCCGGTTTCGTCGAAGGCGAAGCGGCGCTTGTTGTTCTTCTCGACCACTTCGTCCAGCTGTGGGCGGGTGATCGCCAGCGCACGCAGGAGCGCGTCGACCGGTGCCCAGCCGCCGGGCGCGAGGGTCAGGCCGAGGGCGGCGGGGTCGTGGCGGAGGTGCCGGGACAGCCGCTTCGAGATGCGGATGATTTCCTTTTCGTTCATTGCCTCCCCAGCATCCTCCCCGCGCGCAAGCGGTTTAGATCCCGCCCTCGACCGCCGGGCGCAGCTTGCTCGCGCCCGGGCCGAAGCGGGCCAGCTCGTCGTCGTTGTTGTACAGCGCGCAGCTGCGCAGGGAGAGGCAGCCACAGCCGACGCAGCCGGTGAGGCGATCGCGAAGCCGTTGCAAGGCGTCGATGCGCGCGTCGAGCTCGTGCTGCCAGTCTCGCGACAGGCGCGCCCAGTCCGCCTTCGTCGGCGCGTGGTCCGCCGGGAGCGTCTCCAGCGCCGTGCTGATGTCCTCGAGCGAGAGCCCGACCCGTTGCGCCGCGCGGATGAACGCGATGCGACGCAGCACCGAGCGCGCGTAGCGGCGCTGGTTGCCCGCCGACCGCTCCGAGCTGATCAGCCCCTTCTCCTCGTAGAACCGCAGTGCCGTGTGCGGAACCCCGCTGCGTTCCGCCACCTGTCCGATGCTGAGATGTTCAGCGAGCCTGGTCACCAGGTCAGGCTATCCTTGACTTCGAGTTTAGTCGAGGTTGCATCGTCGGGTCATGACCACTGTGACCGCACCGGGCTACGCCGCTCTGCCCCGGCTGATTTCGCTGATGACCGGCGACGAAAAGCACAGCGCCGCCGCCGAGTCCACTTTGGACGTCCTGTGGGTGCTCTACGACCGGGTGCTCGACGTCACGCCCGAGAACTTCCGCGAGCCCGGCCGCGACCGGTTCCTGCTGTCCAAGGGACACGGGCCGATGGCGTACTACGCCGTGCTCACCGCGAAGGGCTTCATCGCCGAGGCGGAACTGGCGACGTGGTCCGACGCGGCGTCGCGGCTCGGCTACCACCCCGACCGGTGCCGCATCCCCGGCGTCGAAATCTCCAGCGGCTCGCTCGGCCACGGCCTGCCGATCGCGTTCGGCACCGCGCTCGGCCTGCGCGCCCGCGGCCTGACGGACGCGAAGGTCGTGACGCTCGTCGGCGACGCCGAGCTCGACGAAGGCTCGAACCACGAGGCGATCGTCGTCGCGGCGCGTGAAGGCCTCGAAAACCTGACCACGGTGGTGGTCGACAACCAGTCGTCGACGCGCGGCTGGCCGGACGGCATCGCCCGCCGCTTCGCCGTCGAAGGCTGGGAGACGCGCACGGTGTCCGGCCGCGACCACGACGCGCTGTACGACGCCTTCACCACCGCCCACCCCGGCCGGCCGCTCGCCGTGGTCGCCGTCGTCGAACCGAAGGGCTGAACGATGTTGCCGATGCGGGAAACCTTCCTCGCCACCACCGAACGGATCGTCGACGCCGACCCGGACGTCGCGGTCGTGCTGGCCGACATCTCGGCCGCGCAGCTCGCCGGCGCGGCCCGGCGGCACCCGGGCCGGGTGATCAACGTCGGGATCCGCGAGCAGCTGCTGGTCAGCACCGGGGCCGGGCTGGCGCTGGCGGGCCTGCGGCCGATCGTGCACACGTTCCCGCCGTTCCTGGTGGAGCGCGCCTTCGAGCAGATCAAGCTGGACTTCTCGCACCAGGACGTGGGTGGCGTGCTGGTGTCGTGGGGAGCGTCGTACGACATGCCGACGGCGGGGCGCACGCACCAGTCGCCGGGCGACGTCGCCCTGATCGATTCCCTGCCGGGCTGGACGGTGCACGTGCCGGGCCACCCGGCCGAGGCCGAGCGCCTGCTGCTGGAGTCGATCCCCGGGGACAGCCGGGTCTACCTGCGGCTTTCGGCGCAGGAAAACGCTTCTCCGCACCTGGGCGTGGGCTTCACCCGGCTGCGGTCCGGGTCGGCCGGCGTGGTGGTGGCGGTGGGCCCGGTGCTCGACCGGGTCCTGCGCGCGACGGCGGGCTTGGACGTGACGGTGCTGTACGCCTCGACGATCCGCCCGTTCGACGCGGCCGGTCTGCGGTCGGCGGTGCTTTCCTCGTCCGCTTCCGTCGTGCTGGTGGAGCCGTACCTGGCCGGAACGTCGGCCGCGTGGGTGGCGGAGGCGCTTTCCGATGTGCCGCATCGGTTGCGATCGCTGGGCGTGCGGCGGGACGTGGAGGTCCGGACGTACGGGACCATCGGGGACCACGATCTGGCCCACGGGCTGGATGCCGGGTCGCTGGGGTTCTCGATCAGGGAGTTTTTGGGGGAGTAGCAGCACTGTCGCCGGTGCTGGGGGTACCGGCGGCGGGGTGCTTGTACCGCAGGTGTTCGGGTTCGCCGCCGAGGAACCTCATGAGTTTCTTGTTGCTCTCCCGCTCCTGTTCGGCGGTCGTCGGCAGCGGCAGGTGCAGGCTTTCGTACACCTTGAACCGGTTCAGGTCCAGCACGGTGCTGAGGATGCCCAGGTACTGTTCCGCCGCCGCGACGGACGCGCGATAGGCGATGTACGCGAGGAAGTACGGGCCCAGCGCGAGCAGGAGCCACCAGCCGCCGGTCACCAGGAAAGCCGCCGTTTCGAGGGTCACGACGAACGCGACCACGCACAACCTCGCCGACGTGTCGAGCTGCTGCCGGGCGTCGTCGATGTAGTCGAGGTGGCTTTGCGGGGCGACGAGACCGATGTGCGGTGCGGTCTTGACGACGTCGAGCCGATATTGCCGCCCGGCCTTGTCTTCGCCGGACCGCAGGGCGTTGCCGAGCCTCGTCGGCATCATGCGCGCCACGTCGGGGTAGCGCGCGAGCGCGCGCGGGATGCTGGACCACGCGGCGTGGATTCCGCTGAGGGACTGCCCGGCCGGGATCTCCAGCATCGCTTCGCGGGCGTCCTTGCGCTGCCGTTCGGGCAGGCCGGC
This sequence comes from Amycolatopsis sp. NPDC003731, assembly GCF_053586895.1. Taxonomy (NCBI): domain Bacteria; kingdom Bacillati; phylum Actinomycetota; class Actinomycetes; order Pseudonocardiales; family Pseudonocardiaceae; genus Amycolatopsis; species Amycolatopsis sp. NPDC003731. Next base: position 72,708 of record NZ_JBSFNC010000009.1, read on the forward strand.
GGGATCGGGGTCGTCCTCGCCGTTCGCGAGGGCCTCGCGATGCGCGGCCGCCAGGAGCCGGTCGAGCTCCCGGTCACGGGTTTCCTCGAGGGCCTCCCGGCGATCCTCCAGCCGTTCCCGGCGCTTCCGGTACCGGGTGATGCGCAGCCGGAGCAGGACGACCGCCGGACGCGAGCTTCCCCAGTAGCCCTCCAGCAACCGGGTCATCCCCACCTGCAGCGGATGGAGGAACAGGGCGACGAGGATCGTCACCAGGATCAGCCACGCGGCGCCGCTGAGGTTCAGCCCGCCGAGCCTGCGCACCATCAGCCCCACGTCGGGCCGGCCCCGCCAGGCCTCGCTGGTCACCAGCGCCGCGGTCCACACGACGAGGAACAGCGCGGGCAGCACGCTGACCACGCTGAAGTAGCGGCCGATGCGGGACCCCAGCCCGACCGCGGCGTCGGGCAGCGCGGGGCCGGCCACCTCAGCCGTTCCCCGGAGACTTGTAGATCACCCTGGCGCACTTGCGGCAATACGACTTGCCTTCGCGACGGCGGAGGGAGCCGCCGCACCGCGGGCACTTGCTGCTTCCGGACGTGTCTTCACTTTCGCCGGGCGGCGGGAGCGGGCCTTTGCCGTAGCCGAAGAGACCGGGCAACGCCAGGGCGACGACGAGCCGAAGCCTGCGCATGCGCCTCACCCCGCCCTCCAGGATCCGACCATGTTAGGCCAGCATTCAGGCCCAGTCGAGGAGTGTGGGACGAGGTCAGGATGGGGTTTTCGCCCTGGGTGGTACCTCCCGTCGGGGTGGTGGTCGTTGCCGTGGCCGGGGTGTTCGGGGGTGGGTGGGCGTGGCTGGCCGCCGGGGTGCTCGGCCTGGCCGGGGCCGGGTGGGTGGCCGGGCTCGTGCTTCGGGAGCCGCGGGTCGATAGCGTGGCCGCCATGCCATCGATCCGGCCCATCGCGCTCGCCGTCATCCGGCGCGGCGACGCACTGCTCGTCTTCGAAGGACACGACGACCTCAAAGGCGAGACCTACTACCGGCCGCTCGGCGGCGGGATCGAGTTCGGCGAAGGCAGCAAGGACGCCCTCGTGCGCGAGTTCGGCGAGGAACTCGGCGCCGAGATCGAGGTCGGCGACCGGCTCGGCGTGCTCGAGAACGTCTTCACCTGGCGTGACCGGCCCGGGCACGAGATCGCCTTCGTCTTCACCGCCGAGTTCGTCGACGCCGGTTTCTACCGGCGCGACGAGATGAAGATCCTCGACGACCCCGCCACCGCGCGCTGGGTCGACCTCCGCGACTTCCGCGACGGCAGCAAGATCCTCTACCCCACCGGGCTCATCGAACTCCTCTCATCGGATCAGTGACCGCGTGGTCGGCACCAGCTCGAACGACGACTCCGACGGCACCCGGCTGAAGCACACCGAGAACGGGCCGTCCGTGCGGACCGGCAGCTGCGGGAAGTTGTTCTCCGACGGCTCGGTTTCGAACGCCGCGAACGCCGACTCCGGCGGGGGAGCGGGTGGCGAAATCGTCACGTGCACGCCCGCGCCCGGTGGTGGCGCGGCCAGGCCGCGGCGGACCGGGCGCAGCAGCAGCACGTTGTCGGAGTCGATCATCGTCGCGTTCGCCGCCGACCGGTGTTCCCGCCACACCGGGCCGGAGTAGAACGCCTCCAGCGCCGCCTTGCGCTCGGACATCGTGCGGAAGCCGCGCAGCCACACGAACTCGTCCGGGGACGCTCTCGCTCGGAACAGCCCGAACAAGTGCGCGCCCGCCGCCTCCTGCGGCTCGACGAACTCGCGCTCGAACAGCTCGATCAGCTCGTCGCGCCGGCCGGGGTGCAGGGTGTAGCGCCGCAGCTCCACCACGGTTTCGAACTCGGAAAACGTCATGCCGCCGAAGCTAGCGGGCACCACCGACAAAAACCGATCAGCGGAACGCCGCGAGCCCCGTGACCGCCTGACCGAGTGACAGCGCGTGCATCTCCTCGGTGCCCTCGTACGTCAGCACCGTCTCGAGGTTCGCCATGTGCCGCATCACCGGGTACTCCAGGGAAATCCCGTTGGCGCCCAGCATCGACCGCGCGGTCCGGGCCACGTCCAGCGCCGACCGGACGTTCGCCATCTTCCCGAAGCTGACGTGGTTGTGGTGCAGCGAACCGGCGTCCTTCAGCCGGCCGATCTGCAGCGCCACCAGCCCGGCGCGGTTGACCTCGACGACCAGGTCGGCGAGCTTGCGCTGGGTCAGCTGGAACCCGGCCAGTGGCTTCCCGAACTGCGACCGCGACAGCGTGTACTCCAGCGCGGCTTCGTAACACGCGCGCGCCGCCCCGACGACCCCGAAGAGGATCCCGTAACGAGCTTCGTTCAGGCAGGACAGCGGCCCGCGCAACCCGCGGACCTCGGGGAACGCCGCCGACGCCGGCAGCCGGACGCCGTCGAGCACCAGTTCCGCGGTCAGCGACGCCCGCAGCGACAGCTTGTGCTTGACCTCGTTCGCGGTGAAGCCCGGCGTGGCGGTCGGGACGACGAAGCCGCGGATGCCGTCGTCGGTCTGGGCCCAGACGACCGCGACGTCGGCGACGGTTCCGTTGGTAATCCACATCTTCGTGCCGGACAGCACCCAGTCGTCGCCGTCGCGCACCGCCCGCGTCCGCATCGAGCCCGGGTCGCTGCCCGCGTCCGGCTCGGTCAGCCCGAAGCAGCCCAGCGCTTCGCCGGTCGCCATCCGCGGCAGCCACTCCTGCCGGTGCTCTTCGCTGCCCCACTTGTGGATCGCGTACATCGCCAGCGACCCCTGCACCGAGACGAAGCTGCGCAGCCCCGAGTCGACGGCCTCGAGCTCGCGGCACGCGATGCCGTAGGCGACAGCGCTGGTGCCGGCGCAGCCGTAGCCCTCCAGGTGCATGCCGAGCAGGCCGAGCGAGCCGAAGCCCTTCGCGAGTTCCGCGGCGGGGAGCGCGCCGGTTTCGTACCAGTCGGCGACGTGGCCGAGCAGCTGGTCCTTCGCGTACGCGCGGACGGCGTCGCGGATCGCCCGTTCCTCCTCGGCGAGCCCGGCGTCGAGGTCGAGGAAATCGTGCGGGTCAGGGGTGCGGCTCATGAGGGCTCCCGGGGGACGCGTCGATGCGGCCACCGCAGGAAACCACAGTCAGGCGTCTGTTCTCCGCGTGGCGTTCGTCACGCGGGCAGCAGACGTGCTCGGGACGCACCGCGGGCGGGTCTGCTGGCGGGGGATCAGCAGCTCGCCGAACTGCGGGAACGGCACGCTTTCGATGTCGTCGCGCCAGGCGTGCAGCATCTGGGACAGCAGATCGTCCTCGGCCATCTTCGCCTCCCTGGCGTCCGGTCGTGGCGGCTCAGCGCACACGATCGGGTGAAGTGATACCCGGCGAGCGGGACACTCAAACGGGTGTCTTCAAGATTTTTCCGAGGAGCGTGCGCTCTGTGGCAGGATGACGTCGCCGCCGCCAAGGCCTCCACTCCCGAGGAGCGCACATGCGCACACTGCGGACGGCAAGTCTGCTCGCCCTCACCACCGCCACCCTGCTCGCCGGCGCCGGCGTCGCCGCCGCGCACGGAAGCGGCTGGCGGCAGGTCGGCCACACCACCGCCGAGAACCGGATCAGCGGCGAAGGCCTCGCCACGCTGCGGCGGCCCGGCCACGCCCCCGAGCTCGTCTACCGCAACGGCGCCACCATCCCACAGCCGCTCAAGGACGAGGGCTGGGGCCACGTCGGCGACCCCGACTCGCTGCGCGGCCACGTCTTCGACGTCTACCAGGACACCCGCACCCCGACGCCCACGACGAAGATGTACCTGGTCACCCAGCCCGACGGGACGACGACGGAGTTCGTCCACCCGCTGCAGTCCGACGAGCCGGCCGTGAACGCGAACGCCCAGGTCGCGGCCACCCCCGACGGGCAGTGGCTCGTCTCCGGCCCGCTCGGCGAGATCGACCGCCTCTACGTCTCCCCGACGCCGTTCCTCAACCCGCGCGGCCCGCGGCAGGCAGGCGACCTGCCGGTCGCCGCCCGCATCCACCTCGACCACCACCTCCGCAACGCCCAGGGCTGTGACTTCGTCGGCGCGACGCGCCTGATCTGCGCGACGAGCGACCCGTACAACGACCTGTACCCGACCAACCTGCAGCTCCTGCAGATCGACCTCGCCCGGCCGCTGACCGGCCGCGACGTCACCGCGCACGTGCGCGAGATCGGCCAGGTCCCGCTGGTCAGCACCTGCACGGGGACCTTCACCCCGGAAGGCGTCGACTACGACGCCGGCGTGCTGCGCGTCGAGGTCGTGCCGCCGTCGCCCTGCAACACCGTGACCGACGTCTATTCGTTCGAGCGCCGCTGAGAGCGACGGCTACGCTGGGTGGCGTGTCTCGTGTGGTGATCCTCGACTACGGTTCCGGCAACCTCCGCTCCGCCGAACGCGCTGTGGCGCGCGCCGGGGCCGACGTCGAGGTCACCGCCGACCCGCATGCCGCCGTCGAAGCCGACGGCCTGGTCGTTCCCGGCGTCGGCGCCTACTCCGCCTGTATGGCGGGGCTGCTGGACGTGCACGGGCACCGGATCATCGGCAAGCGGCTGGCGGGCGGGCGGCCGGTGCTCGGCATCTGCGTCGGCATGCAGATCCTCTTCTCCCGCGGCGTCGAGCACGGCGAGGAGACCGAAGGCACCGGCGAGTGGCCCGGGGTCGTCGACCGGCTGCACGCCGACGTCCTGCCGCACATGGGGTGGAACACCGTGCGCGCGCCCGCGGACTCGCAGCTGTTCGCCGGGCTGGACCCGGACGAACGGTTCTACTTCGTGCACTCCTACGCCGCGCGCAGGTGGGAACTGGACGGCCTGCCCGGCCAGGAGCCGAAGGTCACCTGGGCCCACCACGGCGAGGACTTCGTCGCCGCGGTCGAGAACGGGCCGCTGTGGGCCACCCAGTTCCACCCGGAGAAGTCGGGCGACGCCGGGGCGCAGCTGCTGCGCAACTGGCTGGCGACCCTCTGACCGGGTGAGCCGGGTCGCCGCCCTAGAGTTACCCGCGTGACTTTCACGCTGCTTCCCGCCGTTGATGTGGCCGATGGCCAGGCCGTGCGACTCGTCCAGGGCGAGGCCGGCACCGAGACCTCCTATGGCAGCCCCCTAGAAGCCGCCCTGGCCTGGCAGCGCGACGGCGCCGAGTGGATCCACCTGGTCGACCTCGACGCCGCCTTCGGCAAGGGCAGCAACCGCGAGCTGCTCGCCGAGGTCGTCGGCACGCTCGACGTCAAGGTCGAGCTGTCCGGCGGCATCCGCGACGACGCGTCGCTGAAGGCCGCCCTGGACACCGGGGCCCGGCGGGTCAACCTCGGCACCGCCGCGCTCGAAGACCCGGAGTGGACCTCCCGGGTCATCGGCGAGTACGGCGACCGCGTCGCGATCGGCCTCGACGTGCGGATCACCGAGGCCGGCCACCGCCTCTCGGCCCGCGGCTGGACCTCCGACGGCGGCGACCTGTGGGACGTCCTGGAGCGACTCGACCGCGACGGCGCGTCCCGCTACGTCGTCACCGACGTCAGCAAGGACGGCACGCTGCGCGGCCCGAACCTCGACCTGCTGCGTGACGTCGTCGCCCGCACCGACGCGCCGGTGATCGCCTCCGGCGGGGTGTCGAGCGTGGCCGACCTGGTTGCGCTGGCGGGCCTGGCGTCCGACGGTGTCGAGGGCTCGATCGTCGGAAAGGCGCTCTACGCCGGCGCGTTCACGCTGCCCGAGGCGCTCGCCGCGGTCGCGAAGGTCTAGGCGCGGTAGGTGGTGATCGTGCCGCCGTGGCCGAAGGTCAGGACCTCGGCGGGCGTGAACTCGCGTGGGCCGAAGCCGCCGGTGAACATCGGCACGCCGCCGCCCGCGACCACCGGGTAGGACTTGACCACCAGTTCGTCGATCTCCCGCACAGCCAGATGTCCAGGCCGTCTCGGCCTTGAGCCGCCGCGCCAGGTCCAGCGGATCGCCGGGCACGAGCGTGACGGCCGGGTCGGCCTCGGTCAGCGACCGCGAGACGACGTAATGCCGCAGGGGCGGGTACGGGCTGTTCATGCCTTCGGCCAGCGCCACCATGTCCGGGTCGAGCGGGCACGAGCTTGCGCATGGTGGATGGACTCCGCATGTAGTACTTTAAGTGAAGTGATTGCGACCGTAGTACTACGTCTGGAGTGGTGTCAACGTCATGGTGCGACGCAATCCCGAGCGGCGCGCGGCGCTGCTCGACGCCGCGATCGAAGTCCTGGCCAACGAGGGCGCGCGCGGGCTCACCTTCCGCGCGGTCGACCAGCAGGCCGAGGTGCCGGTCGGCACGGCGTCCAACTACTTCGCCAACCGCGGCGAAATCCTCAAGCACGCGGGGGAGCGGGTCTACGAGCGGCTGGTGGACGACGCGGTGATCGCGGGCGGCCTGGAGGGACCGCGTGACCGCGCCCGCGTCACCGCGCTGATGCACGAACTGGTCGACCGCGTGGCCGCGTTCCCGACCGGGTTCCTGGCCCTGCTGGAACTGCGGCTGGAAGCCGCGCGCCGTCCGGAACTGCGGGAAGTGCTGACCAGCCGCATCCGCGCGGACGTCGATTTCAACGTCGAGTACCACGAGAAGTCCGGCCTGCCCGGCGACGGCACGATGGTGGTCCTGCTGTGGCTGGCGCTGAACTGGCTGATCATGGAACGGCTGACGCTGCCGGACCTGTTCACCGAGCGGGAGCGCCGCGACCTGGTCACCGCGCTGGTCGAGCGGCTGCTGGCCGGGCAGCCGGCCTTACCTCCGGGGTAATTCCGCCTCGGCGGCCGCCCTGCGCGCCGCCGCTTGAGGCCGAAAAGCGGCTGACAGCGGTCCCCGTGCGTCGTAGGTTGCCGCGGGTGGAGGAGATCGTCACCCGGCTCGAAATGACCGCCGCCGGCCAGTTGAACCCCGCTCCGCTCGTCGACGGGGTCGCGCTGCGGACCACCGGGCCGGGGCCGCTGATCCGCGAGCTGCACGTCCGGATCGGGACGCCGTACCGGTGGCCGGGCGCCACCCGCGGGGACGCCGAGTGGGACCGCTGGCTCGCCGCACCCCGCCGCGAATACCGGCTCATCGAGTACCGCGGCGAACTCGCCGGCGCCGCGGATTTCGAGCCGCAGCCCGGGAACGACGTCGAGATCACCACGTTCGGCCTGCTGCCGGAGTTCGTCGGGAAAGGACTCGGCGGGTGCGCGCTCACCCTCGTCGTCGCCGACGCGTGGGCGCTGCCCGGGACGCGGCGCGTCTGGCTGCACACCTCGACGCTCGACCACCCAAACGCGCTGCCGAACTACCTGCGGCGCGGCTTCCGCAGCTTCAGCCGTCCACTTTGACCGCGATGCCGACCGTCCGGTCCTCCGGGCCGCGCAGCTTCGAGAAGAACATCGTGACCCGCCCGACGATGCCGTACTTGCGGGCGATCGCCCGCCGGACCTGCTCGGTCTCGGCGGCGTCCAGCAGCCGGGCCTGGCCGGAGACCTTCGCGCCGTGCGTCTTCCGCCCGCGGACGTCGCAGGCCTGGACTTCGACGCGGCCGCTGTTGCGGATGCGCTTGACCTTGCCGGCCTCGCGCACCGACCACAGCACCAGCTCGCCGTCGCGGCCGGCCACCCAGATCGGGGTCGGCACGGCCCGCCCGTCGCGCCGGAACGTGGTCAGGACGACGTAGCGCTCGGCGGCGAGGCGGTCGGTCTCGGAGGTCATGCGCCCACCGTAGCCGGATGACGGACGGCGATGCCCGGGTAGCGGGTGATCAGGCCCGTGTCGTCGTATTCGAGGACGCAGGCGAAGTCGAACGCGGGCGCCGAGTAGTGGTAGCGGCCGGGGGACAAGTGCTCGTAGGTCTGCTCCAGCCGCTCGACGCCGAGGTCGGCCGCGCGGACGTAGGCTGCGGGTGCCTCGGCCCGCCCGCCGGGCGGCAGAGCGAGGCGGTGCACCGGGAAGGTGTTCGTCATCGCGGACGCCTCGAGGTCGAGGTCGAGGCAGCCGGCCAGGTGCGGCGCGGGCCGGCCGTCGAGCCGCCAGTGCCCGCGGCCGTCGGCTTCGACCGCCAGCTCCCGCGCACCGAGTCCGGCGATCCGGGCGGAACGCAGTGTCCACTGTGGATCGACGACGAGGGTGTACCGCACCGCCCAGGCGACGCCGTCCTCGACCGCGCTCGTCGCGCCTTCGGCCAGCCAGCCGCCTTCGTGGGGGCGGAAGCGCGTCACTTCGAAGCCGGTACGAGCGTCTTCGTGTCGCCAGGCGGCGCTGCCGGGGAAGGTCATGTCCCACCGTAACCGGTGTGAAGAATGCATAGGCCTTTCGGCGCGGAAAGCCACACGCCTGGCCGAAGCGTTTCAACACGTCTGCCTGCAACGCTTTCTGGGCTGGATTCCCGCACCCTGGAGGGCATCGATGGCGGTCAAACAGCAAGTACCGGTTCACCCGCAGGCAGGCTTCTTCGGCGCCGGGCCGTATCCCGCGCGCCGGGCCGCGATCGCCGTCGCGGCGGTCGTGGCGGGGTTCGTGCTGACCGCCATCTGGTCGGCCCCCTTCGTCGACTCCGTGATCGGGGACAGCGTCGCGAACGGGATCCTCGGCCACGACGCGAAAGCCACCCCGATCAGCGGCGTCCTCGCCGGGACGCTCTTCGCCTTCGTCTCCGGCCTCGCGGGTTCCTTCACCGCCTGCAACATCGCCGCGTTCGGCGCCGTCGCGCCGCTGGTCGGCGACCAGGCGGGCGGGAAGCGGAACGCGCTCAAGCCGCTCGGCTGGATCTCCGCCGGCATGCTCACCGTGTCCGTCGTCTACGGCGTCATCGTCGCGCTCGTCGGCACGCGGATGCCGCAGTTCTCCACCGCGAAGACCACCGGGCTCTCCCCGCGCAGCATCCAATCGATGATCGCCTTCGGCGTCGTCGGCCTGGTCTTCCTCCTGATGGGCCTGATCGCCCTCGGCATCCTCCGCAACCCCTTCGCCGGCTTCACCCGCCGCCACCCCGCCGCGCCGCTCGTGCTGATGGGCGCGCTCATCGGCGGATTCCTCATCGGACGGCCCTACCCGCTCTTCCGGATCATGTTCCGCGACGCCGCCGAGCAGCACAACGTCCTCTACGGCGCCGCCGCGTTCGCGTTGCAGTCGCTCGGCAACATCGTCGTCATGGCGGTGCTGTTCCTCATCCTGACCTACGCCACCGGCGGGCGCGTGCAGCGCTGGCTGGCCGCGAAACCGGCGCGGATCGCCACCGTCACCGGCGTCGCCCTGCTCGTCGGCGGCACGTTCACGCTGCTCTACTGGGACGTCCGCGTGCTGGGCCGGCTCGGGATCATCTGGTTCCCGATGATCAACTGGTAGCCCGTCCGAGCCAGCGGTAGTCGGGTGCCGGGTCGAGCTGGACGCCGTTCGCGACGGCGATCAGCTCGGCTTCCGGCCGCGCCCCCGAGACCGTCAGCCAGCGCCCCGACGGCAGCCGCGCCGCGACCGTCGCGTCCCGCCCGGTCGCCGGCGGCACGAAGAAGCCTTCGCCGCCGCGGACGGTCACCGGTTCCGCACCCTGGACGCCGGGCGCATCGCGGCCGGCGGCGGCCCGCACCGCGGCGACCGACGGCCGGGCCGGGTCGGCCGCGGTCAGCTCGGTACCCGCGTCACCGGGACCGGTGCCCTTCACCACGGTCGAACGTTCGGCCAGCCCCGCCGGCAGCGGGCCGAACCGCAGCTCGCCGCGGACGCCGACCGGGTCGGCGGCGACCGAGTCGGCGACCCGCTGGGCGATCTCGCGGGCGTCGTCCGGGAGCCCGAAGACCTGCACGACCAGCACGTGCTGCTCGTCGGCCAGCCAGGTGAGCTCCGCGGTGCCGCGGGAGCCGGTGAGCATGGCGACCCGGCCGTGCACCAGGACCTGGTCCTTGATGGACGCGATCCGCAGCGCCGTCTGCGACCACTCGGGGTCGGCGGTGGGGTACGCCGTCAGCGTGACCTTCGCGAAGCCGGCCGTCCACTGCCGGACCTGCGGGGTGAGCCCGGGTCCGCCTTCGCGGTACTGCTCGGTGAAGCCGTCCGGCAGCCACTCCGGGCCGTAGCCGAGCACCGGGCGGCTCGCGGCCGGCGCCGGGTCCGGCCGGGTCAGCAGCTGCGTGCCGGAGACGACGCCGACGACCACCACGACCACGGCGGCGGCGACCAGGGCCAGCCGGGTCGCCGGCCGCCGCTTCCGCCCGGCGCGGGCGAGCGCGTCGCGCACCGCGTGGCCGTCCGGGGCGCGCGCGGCGAGGCGGTCCAGGCTGTCCCGGATCAGCGTCTCGGTCTCGTGGTCGCTGCGGGTCATTCGGGGGCTCCGGTGGTGACGGCGGTGTGCTTCAACCCGGCTTGGCGCAGGGTGGTCAGGGCGCGCGAGATCTGGCTGCGCACGGTCGACGCGCCGCAGCGCAGGACCGCGGCGATCTCGGCGTCGGAGTAGTTCTCGTAGTACCGCAGCACGACGGCCGCGCGCTGCTTGCGGGGCAGCGTGGCGAGCAGGCCGAGCACGGCGTCCCGCTCGTCGTAGGCGGTCGCGGGGTCGGGCTCGGGCGGGCCGAGGTCGTCGAGGACGTCGTGGCTGCTCGACACCATCCGCCGCACCGCCCGCCGCCGCCAGGACAGGTACTCGTTGGTGATCATCCGCCGCACGTAGGTCGGCGGCGCGGCGATGCCGTCCCACCGCTGCTGGGCGCGCAGGAGCACGTCCTGGACGACGTCCTGCGCCAGGTGCGGGTCGTTCGTCAGGACGGTGGCGTAGCGGAGCAGCCCGTCCAGCCGCTCCGCCACGAACTCTTCGAAGGTCACACGCGTCCTTTCGGTCCCTCCTGTGGACGCGCGAGGGGGCCGTGCCGCTGCACGGCGGACGGAACTTTTTTCACCGGGGCAGGACGTCCTCCAGCCGGACGAACGCGAAACCCGTGGTCGGGAGGTCCCCGGCCGGCGGGCGGCGCTCGCCGTCGTGGACCACCAGGAGGCCGTGCGGGAAGCGGCGGCCGAGGGAAGCGGTGCTGATCGCCGAGCCGTCGGAGTGCTCGACCGAGTCCGTGCCGCGGCCCGCGACGATCCGCAGGTCACGGACGTGCCGGTCGTAGACGACGAACCGCGAGTCGCCCTGGCTGGAGGCGAACAGCGTGCCGTTCGCCACCGCGAGGCCCTCCGCGTCGGCGGTCAGCCACCGGCCGCCGTACCCGGGGTCGGCGCCGTCCGGGACGCACTCCTCCGACGCCGCGTCCCAGCGCTGCGGGACGCCGAAGGAGCGCACGCGGTCGATCAGCTCGGGCCGCCCGAAGCCCCCGGACGTCAGCGGGATCCGCCAGATCCCGACGTCCTCCTGGGCGGTGTAGAGCACGCGCCCGTCGAGCACCGAGCCCTCCAGCTGCGGCCGTTCGCCGGGTTCCTCGCACGGCGACCACGAGGTGCCGTCCGGCAGCCGGAACCGCGCCGGCAGGTCCACGGTGTCGATCGGCTCGGTGCCGACGGTGCCGCCCGGCCGGTCGACCAGCCGCAGCAGAGCCACGCGCGTCTCGTGCCGCCGGGTCACCGCGACCCAGCGGAGGCCGGTGCGCGGGTCCCGGCCCGCGGCCAGGCCGTAGGCGGTCCGCTGCTCGTCCACTTCGGACTCCGACGCGGAGAACACCGGCGCGGCGGCGGGGTCGGTGACGTCCCGCAGCAGGTGCGCGCCGGCCCCCGCGCCCGCGGGGTCGATCCGGTAGACGCGGATGCGGTCCCGGCCCCGGTCGCTGACGACGGCCAGGTCCCCGACGACGTCGACGTTGTTGAACCGCCCGCCCGGCCCGGCGGGGACCAGCTGCAGCGTCCGCGCGCCGAGGTCGAACGCGGCGAGGCCGCCCTCCTTGAGGGTGCCGAGGACGACGCTGCGCTCGGGGTCGCGCGGGTGCACCCAGATGGCCGGGTCGTCGGCGTCGGCGTCGGCCGGGGTGGCGCCGGCGTCGTCGACGAAGGCCTGGGTCTGGAGGACGGGCGCCGGGTCGCGGGGAGCGGCCGACGCGGGGACGGCGGTCAGGAGGGAGACGGCGGCCACGGCCACCGGGAGGAGTCTGCGCACGCGCGGAAACTAGACGAACCGGGTGGCCGGGGCGTGAACGGCGGATGCCGGATCGCGGCCGGTCCGACCCCCTTGACTACGCTGGTGGCCATGTCTGTCGCGGTGCGGGTGATCCCCTGTCTCGACGTCGACGCGGGCCGGGTGGTGAAGGGGGTCAACTTCGCCGGCCTCCGTGACGCCGGAGACCCTGTCGAGCTGGCCCGGCGCTACGACGCCGAAGGCGCCGACGAGCTCACCTTCCTCGACGTCACGGCCTCCTCCGGCGACCGCGAGACCACCTACGACGTCGTCCGCCGGACCGCCGAGCAGGTCTTCATCCCGCTCACCGTCGGCGGCGGCGTCCGCAGCAACGACGACGTCAACCGGCTGCTGCGGACCGGCGCCGACAAGGTGAGCATCAACACCGCCGCCATCGCGCGGCCGGAGTTCCTCAGCGAGGCGTCGCGGAGGTTCGGTGCCCAGTGCATCGTGCTGTCCGTCGACGCCCGCCGCGTGCCCGAGGGCGGCGAGCCGACCGCCTCCGGCTTCGAGGTCACCACCCACGGCGGCCGCCGCGGCACCGGGATCGACGCCGTCGAGTGGGCCGCCCGCGGCGAGGAGCTGGGCGTCGGCGAGATCCTGCTCAACTCCATGGACGCCGACGGCACGAAGAACGGCTTCGACCTGGAACTCCTCGAACTGGTGCGCAAGGCCGTGCGCGTCCCGGTGATCGCCAGCGGGGGAGCGGGGGCCGTCGAGCACTTCCTGCCCGCGGTGCGGACCGGGGCCGACGCCGTGCTCGCCGCCAGCGTGTTCCACTTCGGACAGCTGACGATCGGGGACGTCAAGGGCGCCCTGCGCGAAGGCGGGGTCGAGGTCCGGTGAAGTCCTGGCAGGCACCCGTCGAGGTGAAGGTGACCGCCGGCCTGCTGGTCGGGCTCCCGGTCGCGTGGGCGCTGCTCGACCTGATCCCGGTGCTGAGCGCCGGGGCGGGCCTGGCCATCTACCGGATGCCCGCGCTTGCGCTGCTCCTCGGCGCCGTGGTGACCACCGGGCTCGTGCTGAAGATGGGCAGCGCCCGGATCGGCGGCCTGGTCGTCACCGTCGTCTTCGCGCTGCTGCACGCGTTCCTGCTGCTCGCCGCCGAGCTGTGGTTCAACAAGCTGTTCTCCGGCCTTTCCTTCGCCGGCTACGGCTACGCGTTCGTCCTGCTGAACTCGATGCCGCTCAAGCGGCACATCCTGGGAGCCACCGCATGACCCTGGACGCGGCCGTCTCGGCGCGCCTCAAGCGCAACACCGACGGCCTGATCGCCGCGGTCGTCGTCGAACACGCCACTTCGGACGTGCTGATGATGGCCTGGATGAACGACGACGCCCTCGCGGCGACGCTGGCCACCCGCCGCGGGACGTACTGGTCGCGCAGCCGGCAGAAGCTGTGGGTCAAGGGCGAGACGTCCGGGCACTACCAGCACGTTCGCGAGGTGCGGATCGACTGCGACGGCGATACGGTGCTGCTGCGCGTCGACCAGACCGGCCCGGCTTGTCACACCGGCACGCACACCTGCTTCGACACCGAGGAACGCCTCCTCCTGGCGGATGAGAAAGAGCACGCGTGACCATCGTCGCCGACATCCTGGTCGGGCTCGTCGCCCTGATCCACCTCTACATCGTCGTCCTGGAGATGTTCCTCTGGACCTCGCCGCGCGCCCGCGCCGGTTTCGGCACCACGAAGGAGTTCGCGGAGGAGACGAAGACGCTCGCGGCGAACCAGGGGCTGTACAACGGCTTCCTGGCGCTCGCGCTGGTGTGGGGTCTCATCGCGAGCGACCCGACCGGGTTCCAGCTCAAGCTGTACGGCATCGTCTGCGTGATCGTCGCGGGCCTCTACGGCGCCGCGACGGCCAGCAAGCGGATCCTGTTCGTCCAGGTGGTGCCCGGCGCGCTGGCGCTCATCGCGCTGCTGCTCGCGCGGTAGCCGTCCGGTCACCGGGCGGCGTCCCGGAGCAGCGCCAGGGACGCCTCCTCGCTCAGCGCGGCCTTGGCGAGCAGCCTGGCCACCTGCTGGTGCCCGGAAATCTGCGCGTCCTCGTGCAGGAAAGCCGTCGAGCAGACGTGTTCGACGGAGGCGATCGGCGGCGAGCCGGGGAACTCGTAGATTTCGAACGGGCCGATCAGGCCGGGGTGGTAACCGATTCCGGCGGGGACGATGCGCAGGCTGATGTTCCGGCGCTGTGCCATCGCCTCGAGGTGGTCGATCTGGTCGGACATGACCCCGGGAATGCCGAAGTCCTCCTGCAGGGAACGTTCGCCGAGCAAAGCGGTGAACCGGATGGGTTCGCGGCGGGTGAGAATTCCCTGCCGGGCGAGCCGGACCCGCAGTTGCCGGTCGGCCTGTTCGATCGGGACCGCGGAACTGTCCACGATGGCCCGGATGTAGTCCGGGGTCTGCAGCAGCCCGGGAACGATCAACGGCGACCACGAGGTGATGGCGTTCGCGGTCCGTTCCAGGTCCAGTCTCGTGGTGAGCGCGAAGGGGAGATCGGTGTTGCCCGAGGCGAGCCAGTTGGGTTCGCGGGCGTGGCGGGCGAGCGCCCGGATCCGGTCGCGCTTTTCCCCGGTGACGCCGAGCAGCGCCAGGATCGCCGACACGTCTTCGACGCTCGGCAGGCGCTGTCCCTTTTCCCACACGGACAGCAACTGGGGGAGGATGCCCAGTTTGTCGGCGAGAGCCCGCAGGCCGATTTTGCGCGCTTCGCGTTCTTCGCGCAGCGAAGCGGCAAGTGTTCTCGCGGCGGGTCCCGAAGACGTTGGCTTCATGCGGCGATACTACGAATCGCTCAATTCCACGATTGTGCGAATGGTGTCCACGAATGGCGATCGGCCGCAATTCGTCCGGCATTCGGGTGACGCTGATTCACGATCGTTGGTGCCTTGGCTGCGTCGTTTGTCGATGTAGTGCTGGGTCCGGGGGCAGACGCGCCGTCGAGTGAGCATGATGGCATGAAAGGCGTTGTCGAGAGCTCGGTCGCCGCAACGTCCAGGGTGGGACACCGACGGAGCTCAGGAGTGCGGGGCCAGGGCGGAGAGCTGCGTCTTGTTGTCGGTGAGTTCGTCGCGGATGCGCCGGATCGATCCGGTCGGACGGCGCAGTTCGGTGCGGCGGCCTGCAGCGCCCGGGTCAGGCCGATGCCATAACCGCGGGTGCCCTCCAGCGCGATCACCACACGCGGTCCTGGCGCGTGGTCGACGATCCAGCTCAGTGTGTCTGCGAAGCCCGTTTCGTTGTTGCTGATCCTGGCAACGGCCCAGACCGGAACCGCTACCCACCACACTCACAAGCCGGTTGACTGGTGGCTTTTCTCGCGGCTTCGGCGCGATTCCGGCCGCGGGGTCAGCCGATCTCGCCGGTCAGGTACCGCTGCAGGTTCGGCGCGATCGCCCGCACCAGCACCTCGACGTCTTCGGTGGTGAGCGGCTCGAACTTCGCCACGTACCGGACCATGCCCAGGCCCACCATCTGGGTCGCGCACAGGTTCATCCGCAGCGCGTTGCGGTCCGAGCCGATCGAGGTGATCAGCCCGCTGAAGAACCGCTGGAAGAAGTCGCGCAGCACGTGGCCGGCCTGCTCGTGGCCGGTGATGCTGCGGATGAGCGCCACGAACTGGCCGCCGCCCGCGCTGTCCCAGCGGGTGATGAACGTGCGGACGATCCGTTCGCCCAGTTCGTCGGCGGGGCCGTTGCGCAGCGCCTTCTGCAGCTCCAGGGGGTCGAACGGCAGCTCGAGGACCGCCTGGGCGAACAGGCCCTCCTTGCTGCCGAACCAGTGGTTGACCATGGCCGCGTCGACGCCGGCGCGGGTGGCGATCGCCCGCACGGTCGCACCGTCGTAGCCGTTTTCGGCGAACACCGACCGCGCGGCGTCGACCAGCGCCGTGCGGGTGTCCTGGCCGGCCGGGCGGCGCCCGCGGCGGCGGGCAGTAGTCTCGGGGTGGTCCGTGGTGCTCACGAACCCATCATGACGTACGGATCCGCGGAATTCAATGAACGTTGAATTCGACACCCGGAGAAGCCGGGTGCCGAGGGACCGGCACAATGAGGTCCATGGTCAGCGCATCCGCCGGTCCGGCCGGTCCCGGCACGGTCAGCCCGTCCCGCGAAGACTTCCGCGTCCTCGCCGAGAGCCGCCGCGTGATCCCGGTCGTGCGCCGGGTCCTCGCCGACGGCGAGACGCCGATCGGGGTGTACCGCAAGCTCGCCGCCGACCGGCCCGGCACGTTCCTCTTCGAGTCCGCCGAGAACGGTGCGTCCTGGACCCGCTGGTCGTTCATCGGCGTCCGCAGCCCGGCCGCGCTCACCGTCCGCGACGGCGAAGCGGTCTGGACCGGCACCCCGCCGGTCGGCCTGCCCAGCGAGGGCAACCCCCTGGAGGTCCTGCGCGAGACCATCGAGGCCCTGCACACCGAGCCGCTGCCCGGGCTGCCCCCGCTGACCGGCGGCATGGTCGGCTACATCGGCTACGACGCCGTGCGCTGGCTGGAAAAGCTGCCCGAGCTGGCCGAGCGCGACCTCGACGTGCCCGAGCTGACCATGCTCCTGGCCACCGACCTGGCCGCGTTCGACCACCACGAGGGCACGGTCACGCTCATCGCGAACGCCGTCAACTGGGACGACTCGCCCGAGCGCGTGGACGCGGCCTACGACGACGCCGTCGCCCGCCTCTCCGCGATGACCGAGCAGCTGCAGGTGGCCGCGCCCGCCACCGTCGCCGCGTTCGACCGGCCCGCGCCGGACTTCGTGCGGAAGCGGTCCAAGGAAGACTTCCACGCGGCCGTCGAGAAGGCCGTCGAAGCGATCAAGGCCGGCGAAGCGTTCCAGATCGTGCCGTCGCAACGGTTCGAGATCCCGACCGCGGCCGACGCGCTCGACATCTACCGCGTGCTGCGGACGTCCAACCCGAGCCCGTACATGTACCTGCTGCGGCTCGAAGGCTTCGACATCGTCGGCTCCAGCCCCGAATCCTTGGTCACCGTGCGGGACGGCCGCGCGACCACGCACCCGATCGCGGGCACCCGCTGGCGTGGTGTCGACCCAGAAGAGGACGCGCAGCTGGCCAAGGACCTCCTGGCCGACGAAAAGGAGCGCGCCGAGCACCTGATGCTCGTCGACCTCGGCCGCAACGACCTCGGCAAGGTCTGCAAGCCGGGCACCGTGCGCGTGGTCGACTTCTTCCAGATCGAGCGCTACAGCCACGTCATGCACATCGTGTCCACCGTCACCGGCGAGCTGGCCGAGGGCAAGACGGCGTTCGACGCGGTCACGGCGTGCTTCCCGGCCGGGACGCTGTCCGGCGCGCCGAAGGTCCGCGCGATGGAGCTGATCGAGGAGCTCGAACCGGTCCGCCGCGCGCTCTACGGCGGGGTCGTCGGCTACCTCGACTTCGCCGGCGACGCCGACACCGCGATCGCGATCCGCACCGCGCTGGTCAAGGACGGCATCGCGCACGTCCAGGCGGGCGGCGGGGTGGTCGCCGACTCGGTGCCGGACTACGAGGACACCGAGTCGCTGAACAAGGCCCGGACCGTGCTGTCGGCGGTGGCCGCGGCGCAGACGATGGTGCCGGCGGGCGCCCTCGACCCGGCCGCGGACGCCGCCCGTGTCTGACGCGCCGGGCCCGGACCCGGCCGCCTCGAAGCGTCCACTGTGGATGATGGTGACCGCGCTGCTGCTGGGCGCGGCCGCGTTGTGGGGTGCGTCACGGCTGACGTGGTTCGCCGAGTTCCGCGACGGCGGCGTGCGGGGCACGGTGCTCTACCGCGAGACCGGCGAGCAGCAGGCCGCCGCGCTCGTGCCGCTGGCGCTGCTGGCCCTGGCCGGCGTGGCCGGGCTGGTGGCCACCGGCGGCTGGGCGCGGCGCGTGCTCGGCGTCGTGCTGGCGCTGGCCGGCGTGGCGGCGGTCTGGCTCGGCGTCGCCGGGGTCCGCTTCTCCGGCTACGCCGACGGCCTGCCGGTCACCCAGATGCTGGTGGGCCGCGGCCTGGCCGTGCTCGGGGGAATTCTCGTCGCCACCGGCGGGTTGGCAGCCGTCAAGGGCGCGTCCCGGGCCACCCGGCTCGGGGCGAAGTACGCAGCTCCGGCCACCCGGAAAAAGGTCCGTGACCCCGACGCGGAGCTGTGGGAGGCCCTGTCCGAAGGGGAAGATCCGACCGACGTCCGAGGGAGGCATTCGGAGTAACGCGCACACCCGGAACCGGGCGTCGCGGATGCGGGGGTTAGCATCGTTTCGGCGGGAAGGGGAAGGTTTTTGTGAGCGACCTTGCGAGTGAATCCGTGAGCACGCGCCCTGGTGGGGGCGCCCGGTGAGCGTGCTCGAAGACATTGTCGCCGGCGTGCGGGAAGACCTCGCCGTGCGGGAATCCGCGCTGCCGTTCGACGAGCTGAAGCTCCGCGCGGCCGCCGCCCCGGCGCCGCGCGACGTGATGGCCGCCCTGCGCGAGTCCGGCATCGGCGTCATCGCCGAAGTCAAGCGGCGCAGCCCTTCGAAGGGCGAGCTGGCCGACATCCCCGACCCGGCCGCGCTGGCGAAGGACTACGAAGCCGGCGGGGCGCGCGTGATCAGCGTGCTCACCGAGCAGCGCCGCTTCGGCGGTTCGCTGGCCGACCTGGACGCGGTCCGCGCCGCGGTGGACATCCCCATCCTGCGCAAAGACTTCATCGTCAGCCCGTACCAGGTGCACGAGGCCCGCCTGCACGGCGCCGACATGGTGCTGCTGATCGTCGCCGCGCTGGAGCAGAACGCGCTCGTCGCCCTGCTCGACCGCGTCGAATCGCTCGGCATGACCGCGCTGGTGGAGATCCACAACGCCGAGGAGGCCGACCGGGCCCTCGAGGCGGGCGCCAAGGTCATCGGCGTCAACGCGCGCAACCTGCACACCCTCGAGGTGGACCGCGACGTCTTCTCGCGCCTGGCCCCCGGCCTGCCGATGGACGTCTACAAGGTCGCCGAATCCGGCGTGCGCGGCCCGGGCGACCTGATGTCCTACGCCGGCCACGGCGCCGACGCGGTGCTGGTCGGCGAGGGGCTCGTCGCGTCCGGCGACCCGAAGGGTGCGCTGGTCAAGCTGGTCACCGCCGGGTCCCACCCCGCCTGCCCGAGGCCGTCGCGGTGACGGAACACGGCAAGCACGACCCGGACGAGCGCGGCTACTACGGCCCGTACGGCGGGCGGTTCATGCCGGAGGCGCTGATCGGCGTCGTCGACGAGGTCGCCACCGAGTACGAGAAGGCCCGCCACGACCCCGAGTTCCTGAACGAGTTCAACCGCCTGCTGCGCGAGTACGCCGGACGTCCGTCGCTGCTCACCGAGGCCAAGCGCTTCGGCGAGCACGCCGGCGGCGCGCGCGTGTTCCTCAAGCGCGAGGACCTGAACCACACCGGCTCCCACAAGATCAACAACGTGTTGGGCCAGGCGTTGCTCACCAAGCGGATGGGCAAGAAGCGGGTCATCGCCGAGACCGGCGCGGGCCAGCACGGCGTCGCGACGGCCACCGCGTGCGCGCTGCTCGACCTCGACTGCGTCGTCTACATGGGCGAGGTCGACACCGAGCGCCAGGCGCTGAACGTGGCCCGCATGCGGCTGCTGGGCGCCGAGGTGATCCCGGTCAAGACCGGGTCGCGGACGCTGAAGGACGCGATCAACGAGGCGCTGCGCGACTGGGTCACCAACGCCGACAGCACGCACTACCTGTTCGGCACGGCGGCCGGCCCGGCGCCGTTCCCGACCATGGTGCGCAACTTCCACCACGTCATCGGCGAAGAGGCCCGCGCGCAGATCCTCGAGCAGGCCGGGCGCCTGCCCGACGTCGTCGCGGCCTGCGTCGGCGGCGGGTCGAACGCGATCGGCATCTTCTCGGGCTTCTACGACGACCCGTCGGTGCGGCTGGTCGGCCTCGAGCCGGGTGGCGAGGGCATCGAGGGCAACCGCCACGGCGCGACGCTCACGAAGGGGACGCCGGGCAACCTGCACGGCGCGATGACGTACCTGCTGCAGGACGAGGACGGCCAGACGGTCGAGTCGCACTCGATCTCGGCCGGGCTCGACTACCCGGGCGTCGGCCCGGAACACGCGTGGCTGAAGGACACCGGCCGCGCCGAGTACCGCCCGGTGACCGACGCCGAGGCGATGGACGCGTTCAAGCTGCTGTCCCGCACCGAGGGCATCATCCCGGCGATCGAGTCGGCGCACGCGCTGGCCGGCGCGCTGGAACTGGGCCGCGAGCTGGGCCCTTCGGGTCTCATCGTGGTGAACCTCTCCGGCCGCGGCGACAAGGACATGGACACGGCGGCCAAGTGGTTCGGACTGGTGAACGAATGAGCGGGCTGGACGACCTCTTCGCCTCGACGCGCGCCGAGGGCCGCGCCGCACTGGTCGGCTACCTCCCGGCGGGCTTCCCGACGGTGGCCGGCTCGAAGGACCTGATCGCGGCCTGCGTCGACGGCGGCGCGGACCTGATCGAGGTCGGCGTCCCGTATTCGGACCCGGTGATGGACGGCCCGACGATCCAGGCGGCCTCGGTGACGGCGCTGGACAACGGCTTCCGCCTCAAGCACGTGTTCGAGGTGGTCGAATCGGTGTCCGCCCGCGGCGGCCGCGCGGTCGTGATGACGTACTGGAACCCGGTGAACCGCTACGGCGTGGACCGGTTCGCCCGCGACCTGGCCTCGGCGGGCGGCCTGGGCTTGATCACGCCGGACCTGATCCCGGACGAGGCCGGCGCCTGGATGACGGCTTCGAAGGAGCACGGCCTGGACCGCACGTTCCTGGTGGCGCCGTCGTCGTCGGAGGAGCGCCTGGCGTTGACGGCGGCCGCGTCGTCGGGGTTCATCTACGCGACCGCGGTGATGGGCGTGACCGGCGCCCGCGACCAGGTCGGCGCGGGAGCGGAAGAGCTGGTCCGCCGCACGAGGGCGCACACGTCGTTGCCGATCGGCGTGGGTCTGGGTGTCCGCTCGGGCGACCAGGCGGCCGAGGTGGCTTCGTTCGCGGACGCGGTGATCGTGGGTTCCGCCCTGGTCACGGCGGCGGCCGAGGGCGCTGACGGCGTGCGTGCGTTGTCGGCGGAGCTGGCGGAGGGTGTGCGCCGGGCGGTCGCGACCGCGTGAGCCGGCGCGCTGTCGCACCCGTGTGACACCCATCGCTCGATCAGACCTGTCGGTGGTGGTCTGCATACTCCTCGTGTGCTGATCCAGAACGCGCTTTTCCTGCCGCCACGACCGGGTGGCTGGACCGTCGACGAAGTCCTCGCTCTGCCCGAGGCGCAAACCCTGGCGCAGCGGATCGAACTCGTTGACGGAGCACTCGTCGTGAGCCCGTGGCCAGACCTGGAGCACCAGCGGCTTCTGGGGAAGGTCCAAGCCGCCTTGGCGCCTGCCTTGCCGGACGACACCGAGCTGCTCCCCGGCGTGAACGTGCGGATCGGACCACAACGGCTGCTGATCCCCGATCTGGTGATTCTCAACTGCCCCGGCGTCGACACCGTCGCCTACGCAGCGAGCGATGTCCTGCTGGCCGCGGAGATCGTCTCACCGTCGACCAAAATCCAGGACAGGGTCCTCAAGCGGGCCATCTACGCCGAAGCCCTGATCCCGTACTACCTCCTGGTCGAACCCGGCGACCCCATCGCGGCGACCCTGTTCGAGCTCCACGGCGGCGAGTACGAACCCATCGCCAAGAGCGACAAAACGGATCTCGCCCTCACTCGCCCCTTCACCGCCACAATCCGCCTCGCCTGACCCGCCTTTGTACGAAAGCTGTACACCTCCGCGGCAAAGTCCGCGCCATGGACATCGCACACCTCCCGCGGCGCAGCTTCCTCCGCGGTGCCGCCGGGCTCGCCGTCGCCGGGGCCGCCGGCCTGGTCCTCCCCCGAGCCGCCCAAGCCGCCACTGAGCCGCGGATCTACAGCTGTGCCGAGTGGGGTGCCCGCCCGCCCGCCGATGCGCTCACCACGCTCGACCACCCCGCGAACCGGATCCTCATCCACCACATCGCCAGCGCCAACAGCACCGACTACTCGCTCGCCCACGCCTTCCAGGTCGCGCGCGACGACCAGCACGACCACATCGACAACAACCACTGGTCCGACACCGGCCAGCACTTCACCGTCAGCCGCGGCGGGTACCGGCTCGAAGGGCGGCACGGCAGCCTCGACGCGCTGCGCGGCCGGAGCACCATGATCCAGGGCGCGCACTGCCCCGGGCAGAACACCAACGCCATCGGCATCGAAAACGAAGGCCTCTACACCAGCGTCGAACCACCGCAGCCGCAGTGGGCATCGCTCGTCGTCTTCTGCGCCTACATCTGCCGCCAGTACGGCATCCCCGTCGAAGAGATCAAGGGCCACCGCGACTACTACAACACCGAATGCCCGGGTGACCGGCTCTACGCGAAGCTCCCGCAGCTCCGGAGCGAGGTCGCGAAAGCCCTAATGTAGGTACCGCATCACGGCGCACAGCTCGTCCGGCGGCAACGCACCCAGCCGGTCGAGCTCGCCGCGGCGGACGTCCATCAACGTCGTCGCCAGCTCGGGGCCGAACGCCGATGTCAGGGCCGAGTCCGCCTCGAACGCCGTCACCGCTTCGGTCAGCGACGCCGGCAGCCGCGACGCCGAGGGGAGCGTTCCCGGGTCGACGTCGACCGGGTCCGGCAGCGTCGCCTCCTCCGAAACCCCGGCCAGGCCGGCGAAGATCAGGGCCGCCACCAGCAGGTACGGGTTCGCCGTCAGGTCGAAGCACTTGACCTCGAAGTTCGCCGCCCGGTCGCGCTGCCCGGCCGGGCCCTGGACCAGCCGCAGCGGCGCCTCGCGGTTCTCCAGGCCCCACGCGTGGAACACCCCGGCCCAGTGGTGCGGCTCGAGCCGCAGGTAGCTGACCACCGAAGGCGCGCCGATCGCCAGCAGCGCCGGCAGCCGGGCCAGGATCCCGGCGCCGAACGCCTCCGCCGTCTCGGTGAGCCCGAACCGCCGGTCGCCGCCGGCGCACAGGTTGCGGTCGCCGTCCCATAGGCTCAGGTGGACGTGGCCGCCGTTGCCGACGCCGTCCGGGGCGAACTTCGGCGTGAACGACGCCCGCAGCCCGTGGTGCTCGCTGACCGTCCGGATCGTCTCGCGCGTCAGCACGGCGACGTCCGCCGCGCGCACCGGGTCGCCCGCCGCCACCGACACCTCGAACTGCCCGGCCGCGTACTCGGGGTGGATCTGTTCCACCGCGACCCCCTGGGCGGCCAGCGTCGACACCAGCGTCCGCAGGTAGCGCGCCTGCGAAGACAGCCGCGCGTAGCCGTAGGCCGGGCCGGCGGTGGCCGAGCGCGGATCGTCCGGCGCGTCGGCCGCCGTGACCACCCACTCGATCTCGAACGCCGTCCGCACGTTGTAGCCCAGCTCCGCGAGCCGGGCCGTCGCGGCCGCCGCCAGCGCCCGCGCGTCCTGCGGGTGCGGCTCGCCTTCCTGGTCGTAGCGCCAGGCCGGCGCCCACGCCCAGCCGGGCTGCGCGGCCAGCGGCACGAGCGCGTCGAGGTCCGGGTGCAGCCGCAGGTCGCCGACCGGGCCGCGCGAGTACTCGCCGCCCACGATGTCGTCGGTGGCCAGGAAGAAGTCGAACGAGTTCGACGCGCCGACGCCCCACGCCGCCGCCGACCACAGCCGGTCCACCGGGACCGCCTTCACCCGCGCGATGCCGCTGTTGTCCACGAAGGTCAGCGCGACGAGCTCCACGCCGGCGGCGCGCAGGCCGTCGGCCCGGAGTGCGCCCTGTTGCGCGAGTTCTGCCCGATCGAGCTGGCTCATCCTGCCCCCGTCGATGTTCACTGGGTCGGTTGCTTGCGCTGAGTCAATGGCTTGCGAGTGAGGTGGAGATCGTGTCAGACACCGTCGAAACCCGTCCAGGGCTACGCCGATCCCTCTCCGTCTGGCAGGCCGTCGGCCTGTCCGTGGCGCTGATGGCCCCGAGCATGGCCGCCAACATCAACCCCCAGCAGACCGCCGCGGCCGCCGGCCGGGCGGTGCCGCTCGCCTTCCTGCTCTCCGCGGTCGGCGTCCTGCTGGTCGCGTACGGCTTCGTCAAGCTCTGCCGGCACTACCAGCACGCCGGGTCGGTGTACGCCTTCGTCGGCGCGACCCTCGGCCCGCGCGCGGGGGTCGTCTCGGGCATCGGGCTGCTCGGGACGTACACGTTCTACGCCGTCGTCACCAGCTCGGCGGCGGGCACGCTGGGCACGGCTTTCCTGACGCAGACCGGGATCTGGCCGGAGCCGCCGTCCTGGGGCCCGTTCGTGCTGACCGCCGTGGCGTTGATCGGCGCCTGGCTGCTGTCCGTGGTGCCCGCGCGCCGCGGCACGAGCACCCTGCTCGCCGTCGAAGGCGCGACGATCGCGGTGATCCTGCTGGTCACCGTGGTGATCGGGGTCCGGCTCGTCGCCGGGAACGCCCCCGGCGGCGCCCGGTTCACGATGGAGGTCTTCGTCCCGGAAACCGGGCTGTCCGGGGTGTTCCTCGGCGCGGTCTTCGGCTTCCTGTCGTTCGCCGGGTTCGAAGCCGCCGCGACGCTCGGCGAGGAAACCCACGACCCGAAGCGCAACATCCCGCGCGCGATCCTCGGCACGGCCCTCTTCGGCGGCCTCTACTTCGTGGTGGTGACGGCCGTGGAGATGATGGCGTTCGGCAGCGACGCGAGCGCGTTCCACGACTCGCCGTCCCTGCTCGGCGACCTCGGCAGCCGGTACGCGGGCGCCTGGGTCGGCGACGTCATCAGCGTCGGTGCCGCGATCAGCGCGTTCGGCTGCTGCCTCGCCTGCGTCGTCGGCGGTTCGCGGCTGCTCTACGCCCTGGGCCGCGACGCCGGTGGCGGCCTCGGCCGGACGTCCTCGCGCGGTACCCCGGTGGCCGCGGTGAGCGTCGTGACCGCCGCGGCGGCGCTGATCATCGTGGTGTGCGCAGTCTTCTTCGGCGCGACGGCGTCGGACACGTTCGCCTGGTCGGGCTCGATCGGGACCCTCATCCTGCTGGTCATCTACCTGCTCACGACGATCGGCGCGATCCTGCTGCTGTTCGTGAAGCGCCGGATGCGCGTGCCGGGGTGGCACCTCGTCTTCCCGATCGGCGCGCTCGCCGTGCTCGGGTACACCGTGTACGTCAACGTCGTGCCGTACCCCACCGAAGGCCCGGCGCGGTGGTTCCCGGTGGTGGCCGCGGCGGTGCTGGTGCTCGCGGTGATCGCCGTCCTGTCCGCGCCGCGGTTCGCTCGTAGGGTGGGGGAGAGGCTGACGAACGCGGACGGAGGCGCATGACGAGTTTGCTCCCGTTCGTCGCGGATCTGCCGCTGGTGGACCACCACTGCCACGGCGTCGTCACCCGGGACGTGACCCGCGCGGACTTCGAAGCGATGCTGACCGAGGCCGACGCGCCGTCACCGCTGGGGACGAGCCTGTTCGACTCGCTGATCGGGCTGGCCGTGCGCGCCCGCTGCGCGCCCGTGCTCGACCTGCCCGAGCACGCCCCGGCCGAGGTCTACCTCGAACGCCGCGCCGAACTGGGCGCGGCCGAGGTGGCCCGGCGGTTCCTGCGGGCCACCGGGACGACCGCCTTCCTGCTGGACGGCGGCTTCCTGCCGGACGCGCTGACCACCACGCCGCAGTTCGCCGAGCTCGCGGGCACCCGCGCGCACGACGTCGTCCGGCTGGAACAGGTGGCGGAGGCGGTGATCGGGGGAGCCACGGCAGCCGGGTTCGCCGGGGCCTTCGCCGACGAGCTGGGGAAACGCGCGGCCACGGCCGTCGGGCTCAAGTCGATCGCGGCCTACCGCGTCGGCCTGGAGCTGGCCGGGGAGCGGCCGTCGCCGGCGGAGGTCGAGGCCGCCGCCGGGCGGTGGCTCGCCGCGGGCGGCGGGCGGCTGGCCGACGAGGTGCTGCACCGCCACCTCGTGTTCACCGGCCTCGACCTGGGCCTGCCGGTGCAGTTCCACGTCGGCTACGGCGACTCCGACGTCGACCTGCACCGGTGCGACCCGCTGCTGCTCACCGGGCTGCTGCGGGCGACCCGTGGCCGCGGTGTGCCCATCCTGTTGCTGCACAACTACCCGTTCCACCGCCACGCGGCGTATCTGGCGCAGGTCTTCGAGCACGTGTTCGTCGACGCCGGGCTCATCACGCACAACGCGGGCTTCCGGGCGCCGGCCGTGCTGGCCGAGCTCCTGGAGCTCGCGCCGTTCGGGAAGGTGCTCTTCTCCACCGACGCTTTCGGCCTGGCCGAGCTGTACCACCTGGGCACGGCCCTGTTCCGGCAGGGCCTGTCGGACTTCCTGCGTGCCGCGCTGGCCGCGGACGCGATGTCCGAAAAGGACGCCGTCCGGCTGTGTGCTTTGGTGGGACACGAGAACGCGAAGAGGATCTACCGCTTGGAGCACGTGTGAGTGATCTGTGGACCCGGTGGACGCAGGCGATCGCCGACGAACTGCCCGCCGCCGTCGAGCTCCGGCACGCCGTGCACGCCGACCCGCGCGGCTCCGGTGACGAGGAGGACACCGCCCGCCTGGTCGCCGGCGCGCTCGGCGCGGGCGACGGCACTCGGATCGCCAAGACCGGGCGCGCCATCCCGCTGCCCGGCGGGGCCGGCCCGGCCGTGGCGCTGCGGGCCGAGCTCGACGCCCTGCCGGTGCTGGAGGGCACCGGCGTGCCGTGGGCGTCCGGGAACGAGTTCATGCACGCGTGCGGTCACGACGTCCACCTCGCCGCGCTGGTCGCCGTCGGCCGGGCCGCGCAGCGCGTCGGCGTGCCGAGGCCGATCCTGGCGCTGCTGCAGCCGCGGGAGGAGACGTCGCCGCCGGGCGCGCTCGACGTCGTCGAGTCCGGGGTGCTGGCCGAGCACGGCGTCGACGCGGTGATCGGCGCGCACGTCCAGCCGCGGATCGCGCACGGCGTCGTCTCGGCGGTGCCGGGGCCGGTCAACGCCTCCACCGACGAGTTCGAGGTGACGATGCACGGCCAGGGCGGCCACGCCGGCTACCCGCACCTGCTGCGCGACCCGATCCTGGCGCTGTCCCAGCTGGTGGTGAGCCTGCAGCAGGTCGCGTCCCGCCGGATCGACCCGGTGTTCGGCGCGGTCTGCTCGATCGGCCGCATCCAGGGCGGCGCGGCGGCCAACGTCGTTCCCAACAGCGCGAGCGCGTTCGGCTCGCTGCGCCTGATGCGCACGAAGGACCGCGAACGGGCCCTGGAAACGCTGGCGGAGATCGTCCACGGCACCGCGCGGGCCCACGGCTGCACGGCCGAGCTGGAGATCAGCCCCTGCGAGCCGGTCCTGGACAACGACGCGGCACTGGCCTCGGGCGCGCAGCGGTGGCTGCGGCACGCGGGCTTCGTCGTCGACGAGGGGTTCCGCTCGTTCGGCGCCGACGACTTCGCCCACTACTGCGGCGGCGGCACCCGCGGGCTGATGCTGTTCGTCGGCCTCGGCGACACGGCGGGCGTGCCGAGCCTGCACGACGAGCGCTTCCTGCCGCGTGACCAAGCCGTCACCCAGGTCGCCCACGCGCTGGTGGCGGGGTACCTGGCCGCCTTGGAGGCTCCGGTGCCTTAGCGCTACGGTGGCCGCGTGATGAGCGCCTACCTCGCGACGATCCCGAGCCCCGACCGCGGTGTCTGGCACCTGGGACCGATCCCGCTCCGCGCGTACGCCCTGTGCATCATCGCCGGCATCATCGTGGCGATCTGGTGGGGCGAGCGCCGGTGGATCGCCCGCGGCGGCACCAAGGGCACGGTGATCGACATCGCGGTGTTCGCGGTGCCGTTCGGCCTGGTCGGCGGCCGGTTGTACCACGTGATCACCGACCCCGAGCTGTACTTCACCGAGGGCCGCAACCCGTGGAACGCGTTCGCGATCTGGGACGGCGGCCTCGGCATCTGGGGCGCGATCGCCCTCGGCGCGGTGGGTGCGCTCATCGCCTGCCGCCGCAAGGGCATCCCGCTGCCGGCGATGGCGGACGCGGTGGCGCCGGGCATCGTCGTCGCGCAGGCGATCGGCCGCATCGGCAACTACTTCAACCAGGAGCTCTACGGCGCGCACACGGACCTGCCGTGGGGCCTGGAGGTCTACCAGCGCTTCAACCCGGAGGACCCGGACAACCTCCTGAACGGCGTCGCGACGGGCCACATCCCGCTGCCGGAGAGCCCGGTCCACCCGACGTTCCTGTACGAGCTGATCTGGAACCTGCTGGTCGCGCTCCTGGTGGTCTGGGCGGACCGCAAGTTCAAGCTCGGCCACGGCCGGGCCTTCGCGCTCTACGTGGCGGGGTACACGGTCGGCCGCGGCTGGATCGAGATGATGCGGACCGACACGGCGAACCACATCCTCGGGCTGCGGGTGAACGTGTGGACGTCGATCCTGCTGTTCGCGGGCGCGGTGGCGTACTTCGTGGTCGCCGGGAAGCGCGGGCCGCGGGAGGCGCCGGAGACCCTGGTCAGCAAGGACGCCGCGGGGCCGGACGAGGTCCCGGCTTCGGAGGCCCCGGCCGAGCAGCCCGAGGCCGAGCCCGCCAAGGTCACGGCCGACGTTCCGGCCGAGAAGCCCGCGGAGGAGATCCCGGCCGAAGAGCCGAAGAAGACCGACGAGAGCTGAGCGTCAGAGGTCCGGCAGGCCCAGCTCCAGGTTCGGCGCCTGCAGCCCGCCGTCGACCTCGAGGATCTTGCCGGTGATGTACCCGCCGGCCCGGGACGCCAGGAACACCACCGTCGCCGCGATGTCCTCCGCCTCGCCGATCTTGCCCAGCGGTGTCGCGCCCTCCATCTTGGCGCGCAGCTCCGGGTTGCCCACCACGATCTCCAGGGCCGACGTCGCCACCGAACCCACCGAGATGGCGTTCACCCGGACGCGAGGGGCCAGGTCCGCCGCCGCCAGGCGCGTGTAGTGGGCCAGGGCCGCCTTCGCCGTTCCGTAGGCCGCGAAGCCCCGGCCCGCGAGGCGGCCCATGACCGAGGAAATGTTGACCACCGAGCCGCCCGTCTCCAGCAGCGAGGGTGCCGCCGCCACCGTCAGCGCGTGGGCCGTCGCCACGTTGAAGCGGAACGCTTCCTCCATGAAGTCCACCGACGACTCCAGCAGGGGCCGCGGGTACGTGCCGCCCACGTTGTTGACCACCAGGTCGAGCCGGCCGAACTCCGAGACCGCCGTCTCGGCCAGCGCGGCCGCCGCCGCCGGTGAGGACAGGTCCCCCGGCACCGGGAAAGCGCGCCGGCCGGCCTCGGAAACCCGGGCCGCGACCTCGTCGAGCTGGGCGGCGGTCCGGGACGCGATCACCACGTCGGCGCCCGCTTCGGCGAGGGCCACGGCGGTGGCCGCACCGATCCCGCGCCCTGCTCCGGTGACCACCGCGACCTGGTCGGTGAGCTTGAACCGATCGAGGATCATGCGGCGAAATGTAACACGTTCTAGTGACCGCGGACACAGCGAGCCGATCAGGTCACGGTAGACTCGACCGGAGTTTCCGGGCCGTATACTTAGCGGAACGAACTACCGGAAGCCCATCAGGAACTACGTCGTTCCGCGCAGCCAGATCGTTACCGTCCGACGCCGTCCGGGGCGCTCTGAGATGCTGCTGGCATGTTTCCCAGGTGTTAAAGTCGCGCTAACAAGCGGGCCATCGTCGTCCCGTGCGCTCCCCGGCCGGTAGCCCGGCCCCGCACGAACAAGACGACGAAGGAGGTCCCGTTGATCTTCTCCGCCATGCCCGGCAAGCAGGGTCTGTACGACCCGGAGACCGAGCAGGACTCCTGCGGTGTGGCCATGGTGGCCGACATCCGCGGGCGCCGTTCCCACGGCATCGTCACCGACGGCCTGGCCGCGCTGACCAACCTCGACCACCGCGGCGCCGCGGGCGCCGAGCCCACCTCCGGCGACGGCGCCGGCATCCTCCTGCAGCTGCCCGACGCGCTGCTGCGCGCCGAGGCCGGCTTCGAACTGCCCGCGCCCGGCGAAGACGGCCACCACTCCTACGCCGCCGGCATCGCGTTCCTGCCCCAGGACGCCGAGCAGCGCCGCAAGGCCGTGGGGCTGGCCGAACGCATCGCCGTCGAAGAGGGCCTGGAGGTCCTCGGCTGGCGCGAGGTCCCGGTCGACGCCGATCGCGCCGACATCGGCCCGACCGCCCGCTCGGTCATGCCGCACTTCGCCATGCTTTTCGTCACCGCCGACGGAAAATCCGGCCTCGAGCTGGATCGGCTGGCCTTCTGTCTGCGCAAGCGCGTCGAGAACGAGAGCGCGAACGCCGGCTGCGGCACGTACTTCCCGTCCCTGTCCTCGCGGACGATCGTCTACAAGGGCATGGTGACACCGGAGCAGCTGCCCGCGTTCTTCGCCGACCTCCGCGACGAACGCCTGGAAAGCGCCATCGCGCTGGTGCACTCCCGCTTCTCCACCAACACCTTCCCGTCGTGGCCGCTGGCCCACCCGTTCCGGTTCGTCGCCCACAACGGCGAAATCAACACCATCCGCGGCAACCGCAACCGCATGCGGGCCCGCGAGGCGCTGCTCGAATCCGACGTCCTCCCCGGCGACCTGTCCCGGCTGTTCCCGATCTGCTCGCCGGACGCGTCGGACTCGGCGTCCTTCGACGAGGTCCTCGAGCTGCTGCACCTGGGCGGCCGGTCGCTGCCGCACGCGGTGCTGATGATGATCCCGGAGGCGTGGGAGAACCACGCCACCATGAAGCCCGAGCGCCGCGCTTTCTACCAGTTCCACGCCAGCCTGATGGAGCCGTGGGACGGCCCCGCGTGCGTCACCTTCACCGACGGCAGCCTGGTCGGCGCGGTCCTGGACCGCAACGGCCTGCGCCCGGCGCGCTGGTGGCGCACGGCCGACGACCGCGTGGTCCTGGCCAGCGAGGCCGGTGTCCTGGACGTCGCCCCGAAGGACGTCGTCGCCAAGGGCCGGCTCAAGCCCGGCCGGATGTTCCTGGTCGACACGGTGGCCGGCCGGATCGTGGACGACGAAGAGGTCAAGTCCGCGCTGGCGAGCGAGCTGCCCTACGACTCGTGGCTGCACGCGGGCCTGCTCCAGATCGCCGAGCTGCCCGACCGCGACCACGTCGTGCAGAGCCACGACTCCGTGCTGCGCCGCCAGCTTTCCTTCGGCTACACCGAAGAAGAGCTCAAGATCCTGCTCGCGCCGATGGCCGAGAAGGGTGCCGAACCGATCGGCTCGATGGGGTCGGACACCCCGCCCGCGGTGCTGTCGCAGCGGTCCCGCCTGCTCTACGACTACTTCAAGCAGAACTTCGCCCAGGTGACCAACCCGCCGCTGGACGCGATCCGCGAGGAGCTCGTCACCTGCATGGCGCGGATCATGGGCCCCGAGCGCAACCTGCTGGCCCCCGGCCCGGCGTCGTGCCGCCACCTGAAGCTGCCGTACCCCGTCATCGACAACGACGAGCTCGCCAAGCTCATCCACATCAACGACGACGGCGACCTCCCCGGCTTCGCCTGCAGCGTCCTTTCCGGACTGTACGAAGTGGACGGTGGCGCGGAAGCGCTCGCGGGCGCGATCGAGCGCGTCCGGCGCGAGGCGTCCGAGGCGATCGCGGCCGGCGCGCGCACGCTCGTGCTGTCCGACCGCGACTCCGACCACCGGATGGCGCCGATCCCGTCGCTGCTGCTGGTTTCCGCGGTGCACCACCACCTGGTCCGCACCAAGGAACGCCTGCGGGTCGCGCTGGTCGTCGAATCCGGTGACGCGCGCGAGGTGCACCATATCGCGCTGCTGCTCGGCTACGGCGCCGCCGCGGTCAACCCGTACCTGGCCTTCGAGACCATCGAAGACATGATCTCCCAGGGCGCGGTCACCGGCATCGAGCCCGCCAAGGCCGTCCGCAACTACGTGTACGCGCTGGTCAAGGGCGTCCTGAAGATCATGTCCAAGATGGGCATCTCCACGGTCGGCGCGTACACCGCCGCCCAGGTCTTCGAATCCCTCGGCCTGAGCCAGGACCTGCTCGACGAGTACTTCACCGGGACGTCGTCGAAGCTCGGCGGCGTCGGCCTGGAGGTGCTCGCCGAAGAGGTCGCGACGCGCCACCGCCGCGCGTACCCGGAGAACCCGACCGACCGCGTCCACCGCGGACTCGAGACGGGCGGCGAGTACGCCTACCGCCGCGAGGGCGAGCTGCACCTGTTCACGCCGGAGACGGTGTTCCTGCTGCAGCACGCGTCCAAGACCGGCCGCGACGAGGTGTACCGCAAGTACACCGACGAGGTGCACCGCCTCTACCGCGAGGGCGGCACGCTGCGCGGGCTGTTCTCGTTCAAGGACGGCGTCCGCGAGCCGGTGCCGCTCGACGAGGTCGAGCCCGCCGAAGCGATCTTCAAGCGCTTCAACACCGGCGCGATGTCCTACGGCTCGATTTCGGCCGAGGCGCACGAGACCCTGGCCATCGCCATGAACCGCATCGGCGGCCGGTCCAACACCGGCGAGGGCGGCGAGGACCCGGAGCGGCTTTACGACCCCGAGCGCCGCAGCGCGATCAAGCAGGTCGCGTCGGGCCGCTTCGGCGTCACCAGCGAGTACCTGGTGAACGCGGACGACATCCAGATCAAGATGGCGCAGGGCGCGAAGCCCGGCGAGGGCGGCCAGCTGCCGCCGAACAAGGTGTACCCGTGGATCGCGCGGACCCGGCACTCGACGCCGGGTGTCGGCCTCATTTCGCCGCCGCCGCACCACGACATCTACTCCATCGAGGACCTGGCCCAGCTGATCCACGACCTCAAGAACGCCAACGAGCACGCCCGCATCCACGTGAAGCTGGTGTCCTCGCTCGGTGTCGGCACGGTCGCGGCCGGCGTGTCCAAGGCGCACGCCGACGTCGTGCTCATCTCCGGCCACGACGGCGGCACCGGCGCGTCCCCGATGAACTCGCTCAAGCACGCGGGCACGCCGTGGGAGATCGGCCTCGCCGAGACCCAGCAGACGCTGCTGCTCAACGGCCTGCGCGACCGGATCACCGTGCAGGTGGACGGCGCCATGAAGACCGGGCGCGACGTCGTCATCGCGGCGCTGCTCGGCGCCGAGGAGTACGGCTTCGCGACGGCCCCGCTCGTCGTCGCGGGCTGCATCATGATGCGCGTCTGCCACCTCGACACGTGCCCGGTCGGCGTCGCCACGCAGAGCCCCGAGCTGCGCAAGCGCTACACCGGCCAGGTCGAGCACGTGGTCAACTTCTTCAAGTTCGTCGCCGAAGAAGTCCGCGAAACCCTGGCCGCGCTGGGTTTCCGCACGCTGGACGAGGCCATCGGCCACGCCGAGCTGCTGGACACCGACGAGGCCGTCGACCACTGGAAGGCGGCCGGGCTCGACCTGAAGCCGATCTTCGAGATGCCGTCGGAGACCCCGTACGGTGGCGCGAAGCGGCGCACCCGCGGCCAGGACCACGGCCTCGAGCACGCCCTGGACCGCACGCTCATCCAGCTCGCCGAGGCGGCCCTCGAAGACGCGCACCACGTCAACATCGAGCTGCCGGTGCGCAACGTCAACCGGACCGTCGGCACGCTGCTCGGCTCGGAGATCACCCGCCGCTACGGCGGCGACGGCCTGCCCGAGAACACCATCAACGTCAAGCTCACCGGTTCGGCGGGCCAGTCGCTCGGCGCGTTCCTGCCGCGCGGCATCACCCTCGACATGGTCGGCGACGCGAACGACTACGTCGGCAAGGGCCTCTCCGGCGGCCGGATCGTCGTCCGCCCCGACCCGGAGGCGACTTTCGCCGCCGAGGCGCAGACGATCGCGGGCAACACGATCGCCTACGGCGCCACCGGCGGCGAGATCTTCCTGCGCGGCCAGGTCGGCGAGCGGTTCTGCGTCCGCAACTCCGGCGCCACGGTCGTCGCCGAAGGGGTCGGCGACCACGCCTTCGAGTACATGACCGGCGGCCGCGCGGTGGTGCTCGGCCCGACCGGGCGCAACCTGGCGGCCGGCATGTCCGGCGGCATCGCCTTCGTCCTCGACGTCGACGCGAAGAAGGTCAACCAGGACATGGTGGACCTGCTGCGCCCGAGCGCGGACGACCTGGCGTGGCTGAAGAAGACCGTGCAACAGCACTACGATCTCACCCGCTCCGCGGTCGCGGCCTCGCTGCTCGGCGACTGGCCGCGCCGGTCCGTGGCGTTCACGAAGGTGATGCCGCGCGACTACCAGCGGGTCCTGGACGCGGCGAAGGCGGCGCGCGCTGCCGGCCGCGACGTCGACGAGGCGATCATGGAGGCCGCTCGTGGCTGACCCGACCGGTTTCCTGAAGTTCGAGCGCGAAGAGCCCGCAAAGAAGTCTTACGAGGAACGGCTTTCCTCGTGGGGCGAGGTCTACGCGGACGTCGACCCGAACGAGCGCAACGAGCAGGTGCGCAAGCAGGCGTCGCGGTGCATGGACTGCGGCATCCCGTTCTGCCACTCCGGGGGGTCCGGCTGCCCGCTGGGCAACCTGATCCCGGAGTGGAACGACCTGGTCCGCCGCGGCGACTGGGCCGCGGCGAGCGACCGGCTGCACGCGACCAACAACTTCCCCGAGTTCACCGGGAAGCTGTGCCCGGCGCCGTGCGAGGCGGGCTGCGTGCTGTCGATCTCGCCACTGTCGGGCGGGCCGGTGTCGATCAAGCGCGTCGAGCAGACGATCGCCGACCAGTCCTGGGAAGCGGGCTACGTCCAGCCGCAGGTGTCCGAAGTGTCCAGCGGCCGCCGGGTGGCGATCGTCGGCTCCGGGCCGGCCGGGCTCGCCGCCGCCCAGCAGCTGACCCGCGCCGGCCACGAGGTGACGGTGTTCGAGCGCGACGACCGCCTCGGCGGGCTGCTGCGCTACGGCATCCCCGAGTTCAAGATGGAGAAGAAGGTCCTCGACCGGCGCCTGGCGCAGCTGCGCAAGGAGGGCACCCGGTTCGTGACGGGCTGCGAGGTCGGCGTCGACTTGTCGGTGGAGGACCTGCGCGCGCAGTACGACGCGGTGGTCCTGGCGGTCGGCGCCCTGCGCGGCCGCGACGACACGACGACCCCGGGCCGCGAGCTGGCGGGCATCCACCTGGCGATGGAGCACCTGGTCCCGGCCAACAAGTTCGTCGAGGGCGACGGCCCGCCCGCGATCGACGCCCGCGGCAAGCACGTGGTGATCATCGGCGGCGGCGACACGGGAGCGGACTCCTACGGAACGGCAACACGCCAGGGCGCGCTGTCGGTGACGCAGCTCGACCAGTACCCGATGCCGCCCTCGGTTCGCGACGACGAGCGGTCGCCGTGGCCGACGTGGCCGTACATCCTGCGCACGTACGCGGCGCACGAGGAGGCGGGCGAGCGCAAGTTCGCGGTGGCGGTGCGCCGGTTCGTCGGGTCTTCCGACGGGCGGGTCACGGCGGTGGAGCTGCAGCAGGTCCGCGTCCAGAAGGATCCCTCTTCCGGCCGTCGCGAGGTCATCCCGGTCAACGACGAGGTCGAGACGCTGCCGGCGGACCTGGTGTTGCTGGCGATCGGCTTCGAGGGCGTCGAGGAGATGCCGCTGCTGTCGGGGCTCGGGTTGTCGTTGACCCGCAGGGGAACGCTGTCGTGCGGCGCGGACTGGCAGACGGAGACGCCCGGGGTGTTCGTCTGCGGTGACGCGCACCGCGGAGCGTCGCTGGTGGTCTGGGCGATCGCGGAGGGCCGTTCGGTGGCCAACGCGGTGGACACGTACCTGACGGGGGCGTCGGACCTCCCGGCCCCGGTGCACCCGACGGCGTTGCCGCTCGCGGTCGTCTGATCTTGTTCCACGAGAAGGCCCCCTCGCCGCCGGTGAGGGGGCCTTCGCCGCGTCCTGAAAGCGTTACGCCGAACGGCGGCTGTGCACTCTGTACACAGACAACTACTTTCGAGTAGCTGTGTCGCCTTTGCGACGATTCACTTCTGCGGAAGGTGGGGCGTCTTGAAGCACACGAAAACCGCGGTGGTCACCGCCATCCTCGCTCTCGCGTTCGCCCTGGTCGGCACCCCGGCCCAGGCGGCACCGAAACCCTTCTGGACGCCCGATGCCATGCGGGCGGCCGTCCCCATGGAGTCGCTCGTCAAAGCCCCGGAAGTCACGCCGAAAGACGTGGCCAAAGGGCAGAGCGCGATCATCCGGAGCATCCCGAACGGCGGGGGACCCTGGACCGGCGGCGGCAAGGTCACGCAGACCGCCGGGCGGGTGTTCTTCCTGTTCAACGGCCAGAAAGCGTCGTGCTCCGGGGACGCCGTCACCAGCACCAACGGCAGCGTCGTCGTCACCGCCGGGCACTGCGTGAAGTACCAGGGCAGCTGGCACACCCAATGGGTCTTCGTGCCCGGCTACAACAACGGCAACGCCCCCTACGGCCAGTGGACGGCGAAGACCACGCTCACCACGCCGCAGTGGGAAGCCAGTGAGGACATGAACTACGACGTCGGCATGGCCGTCGTCAACCCGCTCGACTCGCAGCGGCTCACCGACGTCGTCGGCGCGCAGGGCATCGCCTTCAACCAGCCGAAGAACCAGAACATGTACACCTTCGGCTACCCCGCCGCCGCGCCCTACGACGGGACGAAGCTGATCTACTGCAGCGGCAGCACCTTCACCGACTTCCTGCTGACCAAGGACCACGGCATGAACTGCAACATGACCGGCGGCTCCAGCGGCGGTCCGTGGTTCCTGTCGTTCAACGAGGGCACCGGCACCGGCGTGCAGGCCTCGGTGAACAGCTTCGGCTACACCTTCCTGCCCGGCTACATGTTCGGGCCGTACTTCGGCACCGACGCGCAGAACCTGTACAACCGCGCGCAAGCCGCGTGACCGCACGTCAGCCCAGGGGCGGAGCACGAGTTCCGGTCCCTGGGCTGACGTCCGCGCGCGGCGGGCAGGCCAGGCTCGGGGCATGCGGAAAACCCTGATCGCCCTGGTGTTCCTGCTCGCCGCGCCCCCGGCCGAGGCGGAGGCGGCACCACGGCTCCAGTGGACGACCCCCTGCCCGGACTACGGCTTGTCGCCGTCCCCGACGACCGGCCTCGAATGCGCCACCCTGCGCGTTCCGCTCGACTACGCGCACCCGGACCGGACCATCGAGCTCACGCTCTCCCGCCACGCCGCCGCCCCCGGCGAGAAACGCGGCGTGCTGGTGATGAACCCCGGCGGGCCGGGCAGCCCCGGGCTCGCCATGCCCGCCCAGCTGCTGCAGCGGATGGGCGGCTCCGGCCTGCCGGACGTCTACGACGTCATCGGGTTCGACCCCCGCGGCACCGTCTACAGCACGCCGGTGACCTGCGGCATGACGACGCCGGAGGAGCGCGGCGCGGTCCTCGGCCCCTATGCGGACGGGCCGCGGCACGTTCTCGCCACCGCGGCGAAAGCGCGGGCCGTGGCCGCCCAGTGCGGCAGTGCGTCCACAACGGACCTGCTGCCGCACATGACGACCGCGAACACCGCCCGGGACCTCGACCGGATCCGGGAAGCACTGGGGGAGAAGAAGATCTCCTACTACGGTGTCTCCTACGGCAGCTACCTCGGCGCCGCCTACGCGTCGATGTTCCCGGCCCGCACCGACCGGATCGTGCTCGACAGCGTCCTCGGCCCGCGCGGCCTCGACGTCCGCGCCAACCAGCGCTTCGCGGAAGGCTTCGACGACCGCTTCCCGGACTTCGCCGCGTGGGCGGCCGAGCGCGACGACCTCTACCACCTGGGCCGGACCCCGGCCGCGGTGACGGCGAAGTTCTTCGAGCTCGCCGCCGTCCGCGGGCCCGGATTCCGCGCGAACACCTGGAACGGGCTCTACGACGACGCCTCCTTCCCCGCCGTGGCGCGGGACTGGGCGGGCACCGCGCGCGCCGCGGCCGGGCCGCTCGACGGCGACAACCACGCCGCCCTCCAGCTCCAGGTGCTCTGCAACGACTCCGACTGGCCCGAGCAGGTCGGCTACTACCAGCACGCGGTCGAACGCGAACGGGCGCGGCACCCGATGTTCGGCCCCGCCGCGGCGAACGTGAACCCGTGCGCGTTCTGGCCCGTCGAGCGCGCCGAGCCGCCGGTGCGCGTCGGCGGCCCCGGCCCGGCGAACGTCCTGCTGGTGCAGAACCGGCGCGATCCGGCGACCCCGCTGTCGGGCGCGCGGGAGACGCGGGCGGCGTTCGGGGCCCGCGCGCGGATGATCACCGTCGACGCCGGCGGGCACGGCGTCTTCACGCGGGAAAACGCTTGCGGAAACGAAGCGGTGCTGGGCTATCTGCGTGACGGGGTCTTCCCGGCGGCGGACGGTTCCTGCCAGTCTGGGCGGTGAGGGGGACAATTCCCTCTCGGGGGAATGAGGGGAAAAAACATGAAAAGAATGCTGTTCTTCGTCGTGTCCGTGCTGGCCGCCGCCCTGCTGGCCGCCCCCGCGGCGTCGGCCCGGACCACGTTCTGCATTCCGGAAAGCCTCCGGCTGCTCGGCACGGACGGCAACGACCTCTGCCTCGGGGCCCCGGCACCGTCGATCACGCCGCCGTTCACCGCGTTCGCCGAACAAAACGGCAGTCAGGACACCTGGTGCCTGTACACCGGCCCGAAATACAGTGGATCGATGCTGCGCGTTCCCGCGTTCTCGAGCGCCACCGTGTTCGCGACGTTCGCCTCGGGACGGCCCTGCTGAGCCCGGGGTCAGCGCAAGGCGGTGAGCAGCGCCCAGTAGCCGCCCCCGCCGACGACGACCCCCATCAGCAGGCCGGCCAGCACCTCGGGAGTGGTGTGGTCACGCAGCGCGACGCGTGACCACGCCACCCAGGCCGCGGGCAGGGCGAGCAGCAGCGCCCACGGGCCGTACGTCAGGGCCAGCACGACGACGGCGGCCGAGGCGACCGCGGCGTGCAGGGAGATCTTGAACTTCGCGCCGAAGGTGATCGCCACCGCGACCAGCAGGCTCGCCAGCATCGACGCCGCCAGGGCGACCAGCGGCGCGGGTGCGCCCCCGGCCAGCAGCACGGCGAAGCCGAGGCCGAGCGACACCCCGGCGGCCAGCAGCGGGACCCGGCGGCCCGCCCGGTTCGTCACGTGGTGGCCGTCCCACCGGCCGCGCCGGGCCCCGCGGACGATCACCGCCATCGGGATCAGCGAGCCGGTGACCGAGATCAACAGGCCCCAGCCGAGGGCCGGCAGCGGCCGGTGGCCGGTCGCGGCCCAGGCGACGGCGAGGGGCAGCGTGAGGACCCAAACCCAGGGTGCCAAGACCTCGGTGGCAAACCTGGCGAAGCGGAGCACGGCGCAAACCTTATATTGGTCTGCGTGAACTGGACTGTGGACGTCCCCGTCGACACACTGCCCGAGCTGCCGCCGCTGCCGCCTGAACTGCGTCAGCGGCTCGACAAGGCACTGGCGCTCCCGGCCGCGCAACAGCCGGAGTGGCCCGACCCCGAGGCGACCCGCCGGGTCCGCGCCGTGCTGGAGAGCGTGCCGCCGATCACCGTCCCGGCCGAGATCGACCGGCTCAAGGGCCAGCTGGCCATGGTCGCCCGCGGCGAGGCGTTCCTCCTGCAGGGTGGGGACTGCGCGGAGACGTTCGAGTCCAACACCGAGCCGCACATCCGGGCCAACCTGCGCACGCTGCTGCAGATGGCGGTCGTGATGACCTACGGCGCGAGCCTGCCGGTGGTCAAGGTCGGCCGCATCGCCGGGCAGTACGCGAAGCCGCGCTCGGCCGCGACGGACGCGCTGGGCCTGCCGGTGTACCGCGGCGACATCATCAACTCCCTGGTCGCCAAGCCCGAGCTGCGCGTGCCGGACCCGGGCCGGATGATCCGCGCCTACGCGAACGCGGGCGCCGCGATGAACCTGGTCCGTGCCCTCACCGCGGCCGGCATGGCCGACCTGCACCAGGTGCACGACTGGAACAAGGACTTCGTGTCGGCCTCGCCGGCGGCGCAGCGCTTCGAGTCGCTGGCCAACGAGATCGACCGCGGCCTGCGGTTCATGTCGGCGTGCGGCGTCACCGACACGTCGCTGCAGTCGACCGAGATCTTCGCCAGCCACGAGGCGCTGCTGCTCGACTACGAGCGTTCGATGCTGCGCCTGGACAACGCCGACGTGGCGAACCCGAAGCTGTACAACCTCTCGTCGCACTTCCTCTGGGTCGGCGAGCGGACCCGGCAGCTGGACGGCGCGCACATCGCGTTCGCCGAGCTGCTGGCCAACCCGATCGGGTTGAAGATCGGCCCGACGACCACGCCGGCGCAGGCCCTCGAGTACGTCGAGCGGCTCGACCCGCGCTTCGAGCCGGGCCGGCTGACGCTGATCGCGCGGATGGGCAACGGCAAGGTCCGCGAGGTGCTGCCGGCCATCGTGGAGCAGGTCGAGGCGTCCGGGCACAAGGTCATCTGGCAGTGCGACCCG
The DNA here is from genome assembly GCF_053586895.1 of Amycolatopsis sp. NPDC003731. Taxonomy (NCBI): domain Bacteria; kingdom Bacillati; phylum Actinomycetota; class Actinomycetes; order Pseudonocardiales; family Pseudonocardiaceae; genus Amycolatopsis; species Amycolatopsis sp. NPDC003731. The sequence goes on from NZ_JBSFNC010000009.1 coordinate 113,184, forward strand.
ATGCACGGCAACACCCACGAGTCGTCGACCGGCTACAAGACCCGCCACTTCGACCGCATCGTGGACGAGGTCCAGGGCTTCTTCGAGGTGCACAACAAGCTGGGCACCTACCCGGGCGGCATCCACGTGGAGCTGACCGGCGAAGACGTCACCGAGTGCCTCGGCGGCGCCCAGGAGATCTCGGACGTCGACCTGTCGGGCCGCTACGAGACGGCCTGTGACCCGCGGCTGAACACGCAGCAGTCGCTGGAGCTGGCGTTCCTGGTCGCGGAGATGCTCCGCGGCTAGACCGGGGCCAGGCCCGCGGTCCGGGCCAGGGTGATCGCCTCCGCGCGGCCCCTGGCCCCAGTTTCACGCTGATCACCGGCACGCGGTTGCGCACCGTCTTGGGCGCGATCCCGAGGCGGCGCGCGATCACCGCGTCGGCGACGCTGCCCGCCGGTCCGGCAGCGGCGCGGGGGACAGCAGCAGCCGGGGGATCCGGTCGGCGAGGCCGTCGCCGAACACGACCGCGCCGGCCGCGACGTTGCGGATCGCGCGCGTGACGTCGGCCGGCCCGGTGTGCGCGGGCAGGTAGCCGCGCACCCCGGCCCGCAGGGCGCCGGTGAGCGCGACGTCCAGCACCAGGACGTCCGGCCGGTGCTCGAGCACGGCCTCGATCGCTTCCGCGCCGGTCGCCGCGGTGGCCAAGCTCCGGCCAGGACGACGGTGGTCATCCGCCGACCGGGACCGGCGGGCCTTGCCAGACGTTCTCGAGGGTCATCCGGCCGTCGCGGAATTCGCAGACGTGCAGCAGGCGGAACGTCACCCGCTCGACCGCTGGTTCGAGCAAGGCGGCACGTCGGCGGAAGCGCCGGTCCGCGGCCAGAGCCGGATCCGCATGACGCGGCAGGTCCTCGAGCCGCTCGAAGGCAAGCTGCCGCCGGAGGAGTACCGCCGGCTGACGATGGCCTGATGCTCGTCTACGGCGTCGAGGCGCTGATCGTCACCCGGGACGCCTGTCACCTCGAGCCGGACGCGGCCACCGAGGTGATGCGCTGGGCCGTCCAGGCGCTGATCCGGGCAGCCACCGAGCGTCAGATGTGATGTGGAGGCGGTAGCGGTCGGCTAAGTTCCGGGCGGTTTGGCGGCGACCATGAAGGTCTCGGCCGCTGCGGCGCAGCTCCAGCTAGGAAGCGTCGAGCAGCCGGGCCGCCGACTTCAGGACCGCGTCGCGCAGGGAGCCCACGTCCGGCACCGCCGCGCCGTTGACCTGCAGACCGATGTGGACCGAGTCCCGGTAGGTCGCGACCGCGATGCCCACCGCGTGGCGCGGGGCCAGCGGCACGAACGGGTAGATCTCCGCCAGCCGGGCGCCGTCGAGCGAGAGCCGCGTCGGGGGCAGCGGGACCGTGGTGATCACCAGGTCGAACAGCATCGGCGCGGCCTGGCCCGCGGTGCGGGTGCCGAGGCGGTGCAGCAGCGGCGGCACGCGCCCGGCCAGCAGCGGCAGCGCGCCGGCCCCGCGGCTCGGGCCCGCCGCCTTGTTGCGGGTCATCGCCCGGCGGACCACCCGCAGCCGCTCGACCGGGTCGTCTTCGCCGACCGGCAGGTCGCAGAGGTAGCCCGAAAGCTTGTTGCCGCCGAGCTGGTCGGCCGCCCGGCCGCGCACGCTCACCGGGATCAGCGCGCGCAGCGTGCGGCCGTCGGCGCGCTGCCCGCGGTTCACCAGCCACTCGCGCAGCGCCCCCGACAGCACCGCCAGGACGACGTCGTTGGTCGTGCCGCCGTGCGTGCGGCGCACCCGGCGCAGCTCGGTCAGCGGCAGCCGGACGAACCCGAGGCGCCGCTCGGCCGACGGCGGGGCCGACACCGGCGAGAGCGGCGGGCGCGCGGCCCGCACGAGCGACGACGCGATCCCGGCGGTCTCGTTCGCCTGGCCCCACACCGTGCCGAGGGCGTCCTTCACCGTGTCCAAAGTGGAGCGCGGGGCGGGGATCGGGCGGGCCGGCGCGGCGATCCGTTCCGGCAGCTTGACGCCGTCGAGCAGCCCGGCCGCGACCGCGTACGCGCCGGCGCCGTCGGTGAGCGCGTGGTGCAGTTTCAGCAGCAGCGCGAACTTCCCGTCCGGCAGCCCGGTGACGAGGGTCAGGTGCCACAGCGGCCGGGTCGTGTCGAGCGGCTCGGCGATCCACCGCGACGCGTACGCGGACAGAGGGTCCGGTTCGTACAGCGAACTCAACACGACGTGGTGAATGTGGTCGCTCGCAACAAAACCAGGGTCGTCGCTCCAGCGGGCCGAGCCGGGCGGGAACAGTTCGGCGCGCGCCCGCTGGCGCAGCTTGGGCAACCGGGCGGCCCGCTGCGCGAGCAACGCCGTCAGCGCGGCCGGGTCGAGGTGGCCGCGGGCGGTGAAGGTGACCACCGCTCCCATGTGCATCGGGGTGGTTTCGCTTTCCAGGCACAGGAAAGCGACGTCGAGTGCGCTGAGCGGCGAGCCTGCCATGGGCGACCTTTCCGGGTTCGCGGGGGGCGCACGGCCACGTGCGTCGGAGGGGAAGGAACCCACTGCACCAGCCCGACATGACGGCCGGGTGGTCGAAGTGTTTCCACCACGCTAACGAGCGGCCCCGTTCATCCATTCGAGATACCCCGGGCCGCGGTGCCCGGGCTCACAGATCGAGAAGGCGGTTCATTCCCCCGGAGCAGGCCGGGGTGCGTCCGCCTGGGCGACCGGCGCCCCCCAATCGGGGGTGAGCGCCACCTGCTTGCCGACGCGGCGCACCGGCAGGCCGTTCACCTGCCGCCGGCCGAGCCCCGGCCAGATTTCCGCGGCGTCCTTCGCCGCGGAGCGGATCGCGCCGCCGTCGAGCGTCGTGCGGGTCTCCGGGATTTCGCGGTCCGTCCACTGCACGACCAGCTTGAGCGGGCCGGCCGAGGGGAGCGGCCACAGGAAGACCTCGTGCTCGACGGCGAACCGCGTGCCACCGACCGGCGTGGCCCGCAGCACCGGGGCCTCCGGTTCGGACGCGGACGGCACCGAGATCGTCTCGGAGCTCGCCCGGCTGCCGTCGGCGTAGAGCACGCCGATCAGCAGCCCGTTGTAGTCGGGCTTGCGCCGGTGGTCGATCAGACCCTCGGCGGGGTCGTCGACCAGGCTGTCCCGCGAGTACACCGTGACGCGCAGGGTCAGCGCCTCCGGCCACACCTCGATGGCCCGCAGCGCGACCACCGTGCGTTCGGAGCGGCCCAGTGGCTGCGCCCACGGCAGCACCGCCGGGACGATGTACTCGCGCGGGGGGTCGGTCCAGTGCCGTCCGTTGAACGCGTAGAGCTCCTGCTCCGGGACGGGGAACAGGGGACGCTCGCGCGGACCGCCGGTGAAGAAGCTGCTCATCGGGCGGCCCGCGACACGCTGTCCGGCACCATGCGCCCACGGTAGGACAACCGCCCGGGAATTTCCGCCCCCGATCGGGCGTACGGCCCCTGCTTCCGGTGATCCCGGACACAAGGGCCGTACGCAGGGTGACCTGTCAATCGCTCAGTTTGAGCTCGCCGTTGCGCCGGGCGGTCTCGTCTTCGGCCGGCTTGCCCATGGCGTCCATGAGCTGCCGGGCCAGGCCGAGACCGGTCCCGCCGAGCGAGAGGGCCTTGGCGAACATGTCGGACATGCCGTCGGCGCCGTTGAGCACGACCATGTGGTCGACGTTGCCGAACGCGCTCGCGCCCGCCTCGACGATCTCCGGCCAGCGCTCGGCCAGCTGCTGCGCGACGACGGCTTCCTGGTTCTCCGCCAGCGCCGCGGCGCGCGCCTTGATCGCGTCGGCTTCGGCCAGGCCCTTCGCGCGGGCCGCCTCGGCTTCGGCGAGGCCGCGGGCCTTCGCGGCTTCCGCCTCGGCGAGACCGCGGGCCTTGGCCGCGGCGGCCTCGGCTTCACCGGTGGCCCGGGTCGCGCCCGCCATCGCCTCGGCGCGGGCCTTGGTGGCCTGGGCCTCGGCCTCGGCGGCGGTCTTGACGCGGGTGGCGTCCGCCGCGGCCCGCAGCTCGGTCTCCTTCGCCTCGGCCTGGGCCTTGGCGATCGAGGCGTCGCGGGCGGCGTCGGCGGTGGTGCGGGTGTCGTAGGCCTTCGCGTCGGCCGGCTTGCGGACCTGCGACTGCAGCCGCTGTTCGGCCAGCGCGGCCTCCAGCTCGGCGGCCCGGGTCTCCTGGACGACGACCTCCTGGCGCGCGGTCGCCTCGGCCAGCGGACCGGACTGCGACGCCTTCGCCCGCGCCTGGTCGACCTCGGCCTGGTAGCCGGCCTGCTGGATCTGGCTTTCGCGGACGGCGGCCGCCTTCTTCGCGGCGGAGACCTGCTCGACCTCGGCGGCCTCCTGGTCCCGCTGCGCCTCGGCGATGCGGGCCGACGCGGCGACCGCGGCGGCGTGCGGCTTGCCGAGGTTGAGGATGTACCCGGACTCGTCGTCGATCTCCTGGATCTGCAGCGAGTCGACGATCAGCCCGAGCTTGATCATCTCGGTGGCCGAGGACTGGCGGACCTCGCCGGTGAGCGCGTCCCGGTTGTGGATCATCTCCTCGATGGTCAGCCCGCCGACGATCGAGCGCAGGTGGCCGGAGAAGAGCTCGTGGATGGTGTCGTTCATGCCCTTCTGCTGGTCCAGGAACCGGCGGGCGGCGTTGGCGATCGAGGCGTAGTCGTCCCCGACCTTGTAGATGACGACGGCCCGCACGGTGACCGGCAGCCCCTGCTTGGTGACGCAGGAGACCTGCAGGTTGACCCCGCGCGTGTCCAGCGACAGCCGCCGCGCGGTCTGGAACCCGGGGATGACGTTCACCCCGCGGCCGGTGATGATCTTGAAGCCCAGGCTGTCCGCGGTCTCGGCCCGGTCGACGCGGACCCCGAGCCCGGAGATGATCAGCGCCTCGTTCGGTTCGGCGACCTTGTAGAGCAGCCGCAGGATCCCGAAGACGACGATCAGGACGGCGATGACGCCACCGGCCGAGACCAGCAGGATTTCGACGAGACTCATGGCACCGACCCCCTCGCTTTTCTGTTGTGGGTGTGTTGGTGCCTCTTCGACGCCGTCAGCGGGTCAGCGGTTGCCACCGTTCGACGGGGAAATCGCGGCCGCGCCCCGGCGGAACGTCGCGAATGACTCATTCGGGACGTCCGAGGTCCCGAATGAGTCATCACCTTCGCCCAGCGCGCGCTCAAGGCGCCGAAGCAGGCGTACGCCCTGCTCGCCGAGCCGGTCGACGCGC